>DATLTC010000083.1 GCA_035533755.1 Gemmatimonadaceae bacterium | reverse complement strand
GCCGCGATCGTCTTCCAGATCCTCACGCTCGGGCAGCCGCCGATCGACATCGCGGGGCTGCTCGTGCTGATCACGGCGGCGGTGCTCTGGTGGCCGGTGGATCCGGGGAGCGCGCTCGGCGCGCTCACCCGGCGCGCCAAGCGCGCGTAGGGGGCGGCTCAGCCCGCCGCGTTCCCGCGCTCGCTGTCCAGCGATGCCATGCCCGGCGCATTGTAGCGATCGCCGGCCACGGCGGCGGCCGGCACGGCCTGCTCGATGCGCGCCAGGTCGTCGGGACTCAACCGGAGATCGAGCGCTCCCAGCGCCTCGGTGAGCTGCGCGCGCCGGCGCGACCCCACCAGCGGCACGATGTCGTCGCCGCGGGAGAGCACCCAGGCCACCGCCACCTGCGCCACCGTGGCGTCCATGGACCGGGCCACCGCGCGCAGCGCGTCGACGAGGGCGAGGTTGCGGTCCACGTTGCCGGCCGCGAACCGCGGGCTGTGCGCGCGGAAATCGCCCCTGGCCGTGGCGCGCTCCTTGGACCAGTGACCGCTGAGCAGGCCGCGCGAGAGCACGCCGTACGCCGTGATGCCCACGCCCAGCTCCCGGCAGGTGGGCAGGATCTCGGCTTCGATGCTCCGCGTGAACAGTGAATATTCGATCTGCAGATCCACGATCGGGTGCACGGCGTGCGCGCGGCGCACCGTCGCCGCCGCGGCTTCGGACAGCCCGATGTGCCGCACGTACCCGGCCTTCACCATGTCGGCCATCGCTCCCACCGTGTCCTCGATCGGCACCGCCGGGTCCACGCGCGCCAGGCGATAGACGTCGATGTATTCGGTGCCGAGCCGCGTGAGCGAGTAGGCCAGGAAGTTCCTGATCGCCGCCGGGCGGCCGTCCACCCCGCCGAACGCGCCCGCGGGGTCGCGGAGCGCGCCGCACTTCACGCTGAGCACCACGTCCTCGCGGCGCCGCGCGCGCAGGGCGTCGCGGATGAGCAGCTCGTTGGCGCCCATGCCGTAGAAGTCGCCGGTGTCGAGCAGCGTGATGCCCCGGTCGAGCGCGGCGTGGATGGTGGCGATGCTCTCCGCGTCGTCCGCCGGGCCGTAGAGAAACGACATCCCCATGCACCCCAGCCCGAGCGCGGAAACCGTGGGCCCGGCGGTGCCGAGCTTGCGACCGATCATCGTACCCTCGTGCGTGGTTCGTCGGTGAAGGCGACTGTTCGCGGCCCGGGCCGCGACGTATCATATGCAGCCATCCAGCCCAGAATCTATCATGACGACCACCGATCGCATTGCCATCGTCACCGGCACCAGTTCCGGCATCGGCGCCGCGCTGGCCGCCCAACTGCTGTCGCGCGGATGGGACGTGCTCGGCGTGGCCCGGCGCACGCCCGGGATCGCCGATCCACGCTATCGGCACCTGGCGCTCGATCTCACCGACGTTCCGGCAACCGTCGCGGCGTTCGAGCGCGAGGTGGATCCGCGCCTGCGTGATGCGCGGTGGCGCCGCGTGGCGCTGGTGAACAACGCGGCGATCATCGGCAAGCTGGCGCGGGTGCCGGCGCTCGAGCCCGAGGATCTGCTCGACAGCTACGCCGCCAATGTCGCCGTGCCCACGTGGCTCATGGGATTCGTGGTGGGCCGCGCGCCGGAGGGCGCCGCCCTGCGCATCGTGAACGTGTCGTCCGGCGCCGCCGTGCACCCGGTGCCCGGCCTCGCCGAGTACTGCGGCAGCAAGGCGGCGCTGCGCATGACGGGCATGGTCCTCGCCGCCGAGTTGGACGCCCGCGACCGGCCCGCCGGCAGGGCCACGGACGTGGCCATTCTCAGCTACGCGCCGGGCACGGTGGACACGCCGATGCAGGCCGTCGCGCGATCGCAAACGTCGGACGTGTTCCCGTCGGCCGAGATGTTCCGGGGATTCGCGGCCCAGGGGGAACTCGTGCCGCCCACGGCGCCGGCCGCCGAGATCGTGCGCTTTCTGGAGTCGGCGCGCGAACCGCGATTCGCGGAGCGGCGCCTGGGCGGCTGAGACGGGGCCGTGGGCGGCTATTGCGCGGGGCGCGACGCCGCGCCATAGTGGAGTTCATATGCGACCCCCCATCGCTTCCATGGCCGGCGCCCTGATCATCGCGTTCGCGGCCGCCGCGTGCGCATCCTCCGGTGCCGCACCCGCCGTCGGCGCCGAGCGCGCCTGCACCCCGGTGTCCGTCGACTCGGCGTTCGCGGCGCTGGCGCCCGTGTACCGCGACTGCGACGTCGACCGGCCGGCGACGGTCGCGAGCACCGGCGCGCGGCCCGACCTGCGGCCGCAGTTGACCCAGCAATGCATGTCCGCCGAGCTCGAGTTCGTCGTGGACGAGCGTGGACGCCCGCTGCCCGACCCGGTGCACATCGTGCGCACCAACTCCCGCGAGTTCGCGCAGGCCCTGATCGACGTGCTGCCCAGCTGGCGGTACACGCCCGCCGAGAAGAACGGAGAGGCCGTGCGCCAGGTGGTGCGGCTGCAGCAATCGGTGCAGGTGCGGTTCGTCGCCGCGCCCATGGGTACCACGCCCGTGGTCAGCGGGAGTACGGTCGCGCCGCAGCCCTGCTGATCACCGATCCGCGCATCAGTCCGGCCGCGCCTCGCTGTCCGGCTTGAGCAGTGCCTGCAGGTGGTGCTGCTGGTCGGGCGTGGGTTTGTCCACCACGTCGAGCTGCCACTGGTCCGCCGGCGAGAACCGGAGCCCGAACCAGTCGAGCATCTCGGCGTAGTCCAGCTCCTGCGTCGAGTCGAGCGCGCGCGCGAACCAGTCGGAAAGGTCGACGCCCGCCACCTCGCTCACCGTCGCGCGGAACTGCGCCGGCGTGTATCCCTGCGCGCCCGAGTACCGCCGGTATGCGAGCCGCATCACATCGTCCAGGGTCTTGGCGCCATTCGTGAGATGGCGGATGTGCGCGTCGAGCAGCAGTCCCACGACCGGCCCCTTGGTGTAGTAGCTCACGGTCTTGCGGGTATCCATCCCCACGGCGGAGTTCTCGCTGTTCCAGACGTCGAGCGACGAGGCGTCGAGCGTCTGCACCAGCCGGCCGGGCGTGCGCTGCAGATCGCGAATCATCGCCGACATCCAGTCCAGGTAATCCTGTTGTCGCGCCAGCCCGGCCCGCGCCACCATGAGATCGCCGTAATACGTGGTGAGCCCCTCGGCGATCCAGAGGCTGGGTGTGTGGGGCGTCCCTTCGTAGTCGAACGGTCCCAGCTCCACGGGGCGCAGGCGCTTCACGTTGAACGCGTGGAAGTACTCGTGGGCCACGAACGTGAGCCAGCGCTCGTAGCCCGCCGGGGTGTCGAGGGCCGCGGCGTTGGACGTGAGCATGGTGGAGTTCTTGTGCTCCAGTCCGCCGCCGCCGGGGTGGAACCAGTTGAGAAAGAGGTAGCGCCGGTAGGGCAGGAATCCCCAGAATCGGCTGGCCTCGATGACGATGCGCATCAGATCGCGTCCCGCGCGCTCGCCGTTGAAGTCGCCCACCGCGCCGGCGTCCACCAGCAGGTGCGGGATGCCGTCCACGTCGAACTGCACCGTGCGCAGCGCGCCGGCCATGATCGGCGAATCCACCAGGTCGTCGTAGTCGGCCGCCCGGTAGTGATCGAGCACGCCGTCCGACGCCGAGTCGAGCGACGTCGCTGAACTCCAGCCCGGCGGGAGCGACAGATGGATCTCGGCCGGCCGGTGCACGGTGTCGGCGAGCGTCATGAACGTGGGCGCGCCGTTGAGGACGACCAGACTGTCGCCCACCCAGTCGGCCGTCACGAACTTCCGGTTGCCGAGCACCTGGTACGAGATCGTGACGCTCGGCGCCCCGTGCGTGTCGATGCGCCAGCGGTTGGGCCGCGAGCGCTCGACGGCCAGCGGGCTGCCGTCGGCGGCGCGCGCGCGCACGCTGTCCACCTGGTTGGCGTAGTCCTCCACCTTGTAATACCCGGGCGACCACGTCGCCATCATCATCTCGATCGACGCCCGACCGCTCGTCGGCACTCGCGCCTGGACGTGGGCGATATGCGTGGCGGGGTCGGGCACGCTCACCGTGTACACGATGGGCGCGGGCGTCTGGGCCGTGGCCCGCGGTGCGGCGGCGGCGAGCGCGGCGCCGACGGCGATGCCGGCAGCGCGCGCGGTGCGGAGTGTTCTCGACATGGGGCGGTGGGCGATGGGAGATCGCGGCATGAGCGTGATGGCCGGAATGATGGCACTCGCGCGGGCCGCCCACAACAACGCCGCGGCGCTGGCGACCGGGGCCGATGGCGCGCCGCGTGGTTCGCGGCCATAATACCGCGCCCGCGCGCGCGGGCCATCCATGGTCTATTCCGCA
>DATLTC010000082.1 GCA_035533755.1 Gemmatimonadaceae bacterium | reverse complement strand
CGCGGCCAGTCCCGAGCCCAGACGCGGGGCGGCCTTCAGCTCGTCGACGATCTGGATGCGGCCGTCGGGCCACACGTCGGCGAGGATCTGCCGGATGGAGTTGGACCCGATGTCGATGGCCGCGATGCGCTGCGGGCGGCCCGCCCTCGGGCCGGCGGCGGTCGTCACACCGGCGCGACGGGGCGCGCCGGTGCCGGTGCTGGCGGCGCGACCCGCGCCTCGGCGATCGCCAATCGGTAATCCGCGATCAGGTCGTCGAAGATTCGATCCCATCCACGCTGCGCGGCAAAGGTGAGCCCGGCCCTCCGCATCTTGGCCAATCGGTCGGGCTGCGCGACCGCGGCGCGGATGCCGCCAGCGAGATTCGCGCCGGCCCCCGGATAATACAACATCCCGCGGTCATCCGAGACCAGCGCGCGCGTGGGCCCCGCGTCGGCGGCGAGCACGGGAACGCCGGATGCCATCGCCTCGAGCAGCACGTTGCCGAAGGTATCGGTGACGGACGGGAACACGAACAGGTCGAGCGACGCGAAGAACCGACTCAGCGGCTCTCCTTCTAGGCGGCCCATGAACCGGGCCGAGGGCGGGGCCCCCCGGCGAAGCGGCTCCAGATAGGGCCCGTCGCCGGCGAACGCGAACACGAACCGCCCCGGCGCTTCCCGCTCCAGCCGGTGCATGGCGTCGAGCATCGTGTCGAGCCCCTTCTCGCGCGCCAGGCGCCCCACGTTGCCGATCACCCACCGTTCCTCGCCGGCACCCCACTGTTCGCGTAACCCGGCCGATCGGAAAGATGGATGGAAGCGCGCGGTGTCCACGGCGCGGCTCCACACGCGCACGCGCCGGAAGCCTCGGTCGATCAGCTCCCGCGCCGTGGCCTCGCTGGGCGCGTAGGTGCGGCGCCCGGAGTTGTGGAACCAGCGAAGGAACGACCACCCGGGCCCGGCGAGCAGCCCGAGGCGGTAGAACCGGGCATACGCGCTGAAGCTGGTGTGGTACGACGACACCATCGGAACTCCCAGCCGGCGCGCCGCGCGGCGGCCGGCCAGCCCGGCGCCGAAGGGCGTGGCGGCGTGGATCAGCGTGGGCGCCCAGTCGCGGAGTTCGTGTTCGACCCGTCCGTACTTGGGAAGCGCGATTCGCAATTCCGGATAGGCCCAGAAGGGCACACTGCGCAGGTCGCGCACGTGGGGTTCCGCCGAGCCTCCCGGCGCGCGCGCCGTCCACACCCGCACCTCGCCGCCTCGTGCGCAAACGGCCCGTTCCAGCCGGTCGAGCGTGCGCGTCACGCCGTTGAGTTGCGGCAGATGGGTATCGGTGAACAGCGCCAGGCGCAGTGGCAATTCTTCGGCGGGTGTCACAGGAGCGCATACAGAAACTGGTGATGGGCGCGTCGCCACCGGTCGAGATGGGCGGCCACGCTGGATGCCATCGCCGGACGGCGCAGGTCGGCCGGGTGCAGGGCGAGCCGGGCCAGCCAGGTGCGGCGCTGCATGAGCCACCGCGCTTCGGCTGCGGCCCTGGACAGGTGGGCACGCACCGCCGAACGCGCGCTCCACCGGACAACCGGGGAGGGGAGGCGCGTAGCGCGGGCGTGCAGGTGGATGGAGTTGACGTCCTCGCTGAACCGCAACCCGGCTCGACGCACGGCGCGGTAGGTATCCTCGCGGGCCAGCCAGGCGGGTGCCACGAATCCGATCGGGTCGAGCCCCACGCGCTCCAGCGACCGGAGGCCGCGGCGGATCCGCACGCCGGCCTGCGCTTCGTTGAGGGCGAGGAACTCGCCCTCGCGGGCGGTCGCGCCGAACGCACGCACCGTGTCGCGCAGACCGCGGCGCAGGCCGTGCTCGTCGTGGCGTTCGCCGTGCAGGAAGATCTCCGCGCCCTCCCGCGCCTTGGCGCGCAGCCAGGCGGTGAACCGGGGATACTCCTCGATGGGCCAGTTGCCGTGCCAGTTGGGGACGACGAACAAGGCGGGTACCAGGCCGCGCTCGGCGCAGAGGTCCCACAGCGCCCGCACATCGCGCTCCAGGGCCGGCGTCACGTCGTGGATCGATACCAGAAGTTTCATGATCGGGCCAGTGAGTCGTATACGGTGAACAGCCGGTCGAGCACCTGCGTCCAGCCGTGTTCGCGTTCCGCGTAGATCCGGCCCCGGGCGCCGAGCCCATGCAGGTCCGACCGGAGGAGCGCCGCGAGCTGCTCGGCAAGCGAACCGACGGCCGCCGATTCGAATCGCGCCCCGGCCCCCGATCGCTCCACGAGTTCGGCGACGCCGCCGCGGTCGGAGGCCAGCACCGGCACCCCGCTGGCCATCGCTTCGATGGCTGAGAGGCCGAACGTCTCCAGCGAACTGGGCGCCGCATACACGTCGGCGGCGGCCATCAGATGGGCCAATCGCGTGCGATCGGCCATGTACGGCAGCCAGCGAACGCGCAGCCCTCGGGCCCGCGCGCGGAGCGCGTCGGCGCGCGGACCCCCGCCCACGATCACGAGATGGGCGTCCATCGACGGCTCGGCCAGCCGCCAGCCGTCGATCAGAGTCTCAAGTTCCTTGTCGCGCGCCAGCCGGCCTACGAACAGCACCAGGGGGCGGTCGGAAATCCCAGCAAGCCTCCGCGTCAGGCGGGCACTGGCGCGCCGGCGTGGATGGAACAGATCGAGGTCCACGCCGAGCGGCACCTGCGTGGTGCGGTCGATGCCGGCCGCGGCGAGTTCACGCTTGACGAAGTCCGAGGCGACGATGGTCGTGGCGAAGGCATGGTCGAGGGCGCGTAGGTAACGCCAGGCGAAGCCCTCGAGCATCCGCCGATGGGCTGGCGAGCCGGGCCCGCGCGGGGCGATCATGCGGGGCAGGTGGCTGTGGTAGAAGGCGACCAGGGGTACCTCGGCCCCGCGCGCGGCGTGGCGCACCACCCACGGGACCAGCCCAATGCTGCCGACCTCGATCACGTCGGGGCGCTCGTGCTCCACTATGCGGCGGCTGGAGCGCGTGGCGAGCATGAACCTGTACGGGGCCTGTGTGGGGACCCGGGGGCCGCGCAACCGGTAGCAGCGCACCCCGGCCGTCTCGGTGATCGCGTCGCGCCGGCCGGGAACCACGACCACGTGACGCAGGCCGGGGCGTTCCTCCACGTACCTGGCCTTTTCGAACAGGTACGTGCGCACGCCGCCGCTGGTCTCGCCGAAGAACTCCGTGATGTCAAGCACGGCCCGCCGCGCACCGGAACGGAGGCGCGGCGGCAGCGCCTGGGTTCCGATGTCGAGCCCCGTCTGCGCCTGAGGGGCGTCGAGCAGGGCCCGCTCCACCGCCTCTCGCCCGGCGCCTGTGGGATCCCCAATTGCCGCGATGCGCGCGGCGATTGCCGTCATCACCGCGCGAGCACGGCGAGAGCGGTCGCCACGGCGATCAGTTGGCCGGCGATCACGTCGCCCGGGTAGTGCACCCCGAGGAACACGCGGGTCAGGCCCACGGCGGCAGCGCTCAGGATTACCGGTACGGAGAGCGCCGGGAAAAGCACGGCGTACACGACCGCGATAGACATGGCCGCTGCGGCGTGCCCCGATGGAAAGGAGAAGCGGTCGGGCTCGGCGATCATTGCCCGCGCTGTAAGCGACCGCGATGGACGCGGGCGCCCCACGGTGCGTTTGAACTGCTGCACGATGAGGTGCGAAATGACGAGCGCCGCCAGAGGCTTGGCCCCGGCGGCGGCGATCGGCTTCACTCCCACGAGCGGGAGCGCGGCCAGGGCGAGACTGCTGAACGCCCCGCCGGCGTGCGTAATGGCGGTGAGGACGGCACGGAAGGCCAGGGCCGATCCATCATCGAGGGCCCAGCGGATGTAGAGGTTGCGGTCGCGGGCAGCGAGCCGGTTGAGCAGCGAGGTCTCCATGCGCCGCGGAGACTAGGCCCGGCCCGTCACTGGCCCTACCGGACCAGGCAACGAACCTGTCACCTGCGCGACACAGCGCCGCAACGGCTGGGCCGTTCAGGCCGGACGGCCGTTCACGTCGTCGGGAAAGAAGACGCTGATCGTCGAGCCCTGGCCGGGCACGCTCTCGGCGCGCACCGCGCCGCCGTGGGCCTCCGCCAGGTGCTTGACGATGGCCAGCCCGAGTCCGGTGCCCCC
>DATLTC010000081.1 GCA_035533755.1 Gemmatimonadaceae bacterium | reverse complement strand
GGCCACCACGCTGGCCATCCAGAACGAGAGCGGCGGGTGGTCCAGATATCCCCAGCTGAGCGCGCGGGACACCACCACCTCGTACGACTCGTCCACGCCCAGTCCGATCGTGGCGGCGAGGATCACCCGCGCCACGATGCCGACGACGATGATCGCGATGACGGCGCGCGTTTCCGGGCGCATGCGGCCGCCCGGCTCCGTCGCGTCGCGGGCGCCGGTCAGCGGCATGGGTGGCAAATTGGCATCGGCATCTGGCGAGCACATGATGGTCGGGCACGCCGCGCGCGTCAACGGCTCCCGGCCACTTTCCGGCGGCGCCGGCGCCTACTGCGTGCCCAGGCTCCGCGCCAATGCCGGCGTGGGATAGTACGCGAACAGCACCGACCCGCCCGCGATCAGGTCGATGATCCGGGGCGCCGCGGCGGTGCTGAGCGCCGGGCATCCCTCGCTCCGTCCCAGCCGCCCTTCGCGGCGGATCATGTCGGCGCTCACGTACCACGCGCCATGCATCACGATGCCGCGCTGCAGGGCGTTGTCGTTGAGCCCCGGATCGAGCCCCTGGAGCCGCAGCGACAGCCCGTTCTTGCCGTCGTAGGTCTCCGCCGTGACGAACGTCCCCAAGCTGGACTCGTAGCTGCGTTCACGATTGGAGAACCGGGTGGCCACGTCGTCGCCGCTGCCGCGGCCGTGGGCCACGAGTTCGCGCGCCAGCACCTTACCCCGCAACAGGTCGAGCACCCACAGCCGGCGCTCGCGACTGGGCAGCGTGTAATCGATCACGGTGAGCAGTGCGTGCTTGACCGTCCCCGCGACCACCGCCTGGCGATAGCCCAGCAGCGCCGCACGAAGCACGGAGAGCCGGAGGCCCGACTGCCGCGCCGCCCGCTCCACGGCCGCCTCGGTAGTGGAGTCCATGCCGGGCACCGCGATCGGCGCGCGCAACGGCTCCCCGGCCCGAACGCGGGAGAGCGGCACGCACAGCAACAGGGCAAAGAGTGCCGCCCTCAGGCGGATCGACGCATGAGCCAGGTGAAACCTCGGCAGGGTTGTCGGGAGACTTCTGCAGCCTAGTTCATGCCCGCGCAAGAAACAACGCGCGCGCCGAGGAACATCTGAACTCGCGGCTCATCTGTTTATGAAATGGCCGTCGCGCCCGTAAATGTCGGGCACGAACCACACCACCCCGCCGGCCGTCGCCATCGCCGTGTTGTACTCCACGATCACGCGCATGGGGTGCGGAATCATCACGCGCCGGAACACCGGCGTCTCCATGGCCGCGTCCACGCTGTCGGCGTTCCACCCCGTGCCGTCGCGCATCACCCAGATGGCCAGGTCGCGCGCGCGCTCCACGCGAATGCATCCGTGGCTGAAGTCGCGCCGAGATCTCTCGAACAGTTCGCCGAACGGCGTATCGTGCAGGTAGATGTTGCTGTCGTTGGGGATCACGAACTTCACGCGTCCGAGCGGATTCGCCGGCCCGCGCCGCTGACGCACGCGCAGCGCCCCCGCGCGGAGCGCCTCGATCACACTCGGCCTCACGGTGTCGCCCACCACCACGTCGCCCGCGCCCACCATCTCCATGTCCTGGCGGCGCAGGTACGACGGATCGCCGCCCAGCTTGGGGATGATCTCCCTGACCAGGATGCTCCTCGGCACGTTCCACTCCGGCCAGAAGTCCAGGTACCGCAACTGCTCCACCAGGACCGGCGTGGACATGCGATCGGCTCGACCCACGATCACCTTCATCACGAGCGCCGCCGCCGTGTCTTCCCCCGTGCCGTCGAACGCGAACAGCTGGAATGCGGGCACGTTCACGACGATGAACGGGCCGCTGTCCATGGGCGGCTCGTGGCGAATCTGCTCCAGGGAACGCTCGATCTCGCGCACGCGGACGGCCAGCGGAGTCTGCAGCTGGGCCAGCGTCTCGCGTCCGATGATGCCGTCGTCTTCGAGACCGTGGCGCCGCTGGAAGCGCCGCACCGCGTCCACCACGGGACCGGCATACACGCTCCCCGTATCCGACCCGCCGGCGGTGTCGAGATCCCCCAGCGCCAGCAAGCGCACGCGCAGTTCGGGGACGGCCGCGAACGTATCCCCCGGTCGCACCGGAAGCGCGGCCGGCGTGGGGAATGCCGGAATCGTGGAGTCGGCCGCGAGCCCGCGGTATCGCGACAGCGCGTGCACGAGCAGCCGGTAGTCCGGCCGCCGGGTGACGACCGTGTCCACCAGCCAGGCGAGCGAATCGCGGGCTGCCGCCAGCGCCGGGGCATCGCGGGCCGTCGGGATCGCCGACGCGCGCTCCGCGGCGGCCCGATCCCTTGCCGACTCCGGTTCGCGCAGGCCGGCGGGATGGCAGGTCGTCGAAGCCAGCAGGATCACGAGCGCAACACTGCGCCGCATCGATGACGACCGCATGTGCATGAAGTATCCGCGCAGCCGAGGTCCGGGGCTGTCGGGCGTCGGTGGACGCGGTGTAGGTACACGGGGAAGCAGGGCAGCCGCGGGCGGCGTTGCGATCTCACTTGATCCGGCGCCCGCGCACCGGCACCTTATGTGCGACCGACTCCCTGCACTCCTACGGTGATGAACCCATGATCTCCGCACGCGAAGCGCTCGAACGGCTGCAAGACGGGAACGCCCGGTTCGCCACGAGCGTGAATGGATCCGACGAGCAGCTCACGCACCCGCGCCGCGCCGAATTGGTGACGACGCAGGAG
>DATLTC010000080.1 GCA_035533755.1 Gemmatimonadaceae bacterium | reverse complement strand
GGCGATCGACGAAATGGTGCCGAACATCTCCTCGCCGGTGACGTCGGCGCTGATCGGGCCGCCTGGCCGCGCCTCCTTGCTCTTGTCGTTGCGCGTGAGGTCCGGACTGATCGCCTTCCAGTGGGTGCCGTCATCGAGGGTTTGGAACAGCACGTTCGCTCCCATCAGCAGCTCATTGGGATTGTGAGAGGCGAACACCACGGGATGATGGTTCCAGCCGTAGCGGTATTTGATCTCGGACCCCGCGAGGCCGAACTTGTATTCCGGCCAGGGGCTGACGTTGGTGACGAGCCCCGTGCGGCGATTCTCCCGCCACTCGATGCTGTAATACCCGCTCCCGTAGGTGATCCAGGGCTGGCCGGGGGCCGGCACGACCCAACTCATCTCGCCGCCCTGGATGTTCGTCCACACCGGCGGAATGGATCCCGCGGGCACGGCGCTCGGCGCTTCGGCCGAACTCCGGTCCTGCTGCGCGCCGTAGATATGGAAGGGGAACTGATCGTCGAGATTGGCGTGATAGAACTGCCCGGTAGGCTGGTTGTTCTCCGAGCTGAAGGCCTTGCCGCCGTTCAGGGTGACGGTCGCGCCGCCGTCGTTCCCTTCGATGAAGATTCGCGGATCGTTGGGATTGATCCAGAACACGTGGTTGTCGCCGTGCGGCGGACGCAGCGGGTCGAGCGTCTTGCCGCCGTCGTGCGAGACGTACACCCCGACGTTGGGCAGGTAGATCGTGTTGGCGTCCTTGGGGTCCACGTACACGTTCATGTAGTAGAACGCGCGCTGTGTGATATCCATGCTGTTGTTGACGAGCGTCCAGCTGTGGCCGGCATCGTCGGAGCGGAATAGCCCGCCCGCCTGGTCCTTGTAATTCGCCTGGATCAGCGCGTACACGGTGTTGGGGCTACTCGGCGCCACCGCGAGGCCCACCTTGCCGAAGATGCCGGTGGGCAGCCCCGAGGCGTGCGTGAGGTTGGTCCAGGTGGCGCCGCCGTCGGTGGTCTTGTAGATGCCGCTGCCCGGCCCGCCGCTCGAGAAGGTCCAGTGGCTCCGCGACATCTGCCACATGGATGCGTACACCACGCTGGGATTGGACGGATCCATGGCCAGCGCGTTGGCGCCGGTGCTGTCGTTGACGAACAGGATCTTCTTCCAGGTCTTGCCGCCATCAGTGGTCTTGAATACCCCGCGCTCGGCGTTGGGCGCGAACAGGTGGCCCAGGGCCGCGGCGTAGACGACATCCGGGTTGGTGGGATCCACGACGATCCAGGTGATGATGTGGGTGTCGCCCAGGCCGATGTACGTCCAGGTCTTGCCGCCGTCGGCGGACTTGTACATCCCCTCGCCGGTCAGGACCGTATTGCGCGGCGCGGAATCGCCGGTGCCCACGTAGATGACGTCCGAATCGGAGGGCGCGATGGCCATGGCGCCGATGTTGCCGGTCTTGAAGCCCTTGTCGGAGATGCTCTCCCAACTGTGGCCGTAATCGTCGGTCTTCCAGACCCCCCCGCCGGCCATACCTATATAGAAGACATTGGGCTCGCCGGCGATGCCGGCGACGGTCGTGACGCGCCCGCCGGTATAGGGGCCCACGCTGCGCCAGCGCAGGGCGCCCGTGAGGTGGCCCGGCGGCACGGGGGCACCGGACGCCACAGGAAGGGCCAGCGGCAGACAGGCCAGGAGTAGAAGTCGACGCGCTGTGAACATGACAGATGTCCCCCTCTTGAAGAGCCTCTTTCGGCTTGACCACGCCGAGTGGTCCGGACGGCCTCTGGTCTTGGGGGGGGACGAGGCGCGGCGCGAACGATGGTGGGGGAAGGTGCGGCCAATCAGGAGGACCGGCAAGTACCGGGGTCTGCCCGCGTGACGCGATGATCGTATGCCAACGCGACCAGGGTCGGCGCCGTGGTCGCACGACGCTGCTGTTTTGCGTGGGGAACGCAGATTTCGAGGAGGCGCGGTTGATGGCGGTCACACGCTGGACCAGGTATCGCGAACTGCTGGCCCACCAGGTCGAGGCGTACCTGGCGGTGTGGGAGGCATTTCTCCTCCAGACGCTTCCGGCACGCCTCCTGGAGATTGGTACCGCCGACGGCGGATTCATCCTGTCGCTGAAGGACCGGATGAACGTCATCAATCCCGACTGTGAGGTCCGGTCCCATGACATAGGGACTGCTGCGGCCCGCCATGCTGTTGGCGTCAGTCGTGACGCACGACCGGTTCCATCACTACGACGCCGCGAGATGCCGCGCCAGAATGGATGCCTCCTCCACCGTCGCGGTCCGATCCTTGAAGTGGACCACGAACGTCGTGGCAACCCCGGGCTGCTCCGGGAATACCGAGTTCCGCAACACCACCGTCCGCGTCCACGTGTGATCGCTGGTGTCGAAGCGCCATTCTCCGACATCCACCACGGCGTGCGGCTGGAAGTCGAAGGCTGCGAACGCAAGATCGGCGGCCCGGCGGCGCGCGGCCTGCAGGACGTCCCGCACCCGCTGCATGGGAGCGGTATCCCCACCGCCGGCCATGGGCGCGTTCCACGCCGGGGCAGCCAGGGTCGTGGTCGGGGAACCGGAACGCACGAATGTCACGTCGAACCCGGTCGCTCCTGCTTGGAGGGTGGCGATCAACCCATTGGCTGGGGTCGCGGCACTCGCACACGCCACGCGAAGTTGGGGGAGATCCGGATCCATTGGCCGGAATTGCACCTGCAGATCGGTGGCGCCCAACAGCCGCTCAGCGGACGCCAAGACCATGGTCAACAAGGAGAGCGGAACAGGCGGGGAGTCTCCAACGGGGTCCATCGAGGGCATCCGGCAGAAGATGGTGTAACTGCGCGCACATCACGAGATGGGAGACCATGACCCGCATGGCCGGACCCCGTGCACGGCAACCGTATCCTAGATCGCTGCCACAATCGCCGCCAGTGCATTAGCATTAGCAGTCTGGCATGTCGGCGATGCGTCCGCTGGCACCTGATGAACCGCCCCGTGATGGGCGTCACAGTGCGCGCGGCGCGTAGGGTTGTCCCTGACTTACAATGTCCGGTCCCCGCTCTACGATAGGCCGGCCCTTCTGGAGACTCTTATGTCGATGGACGCTGGCCTGAGCGATGGCGCCAGGCGGGCGACGGGCTGTGCGTGGGTCAGCGACTCCCTTGGGTGCACGCCGAGGTGGTCCGCATCGGGACGAATTACATCCTGTATTCCGAGAGGATAGCGGTTTGCAGAAACGATATGTGGTGGCGGCGCGGCCGGATGGAAGTGAGGGCCGGTACCGCACGTATCCTCAGATGACGCCGCCGCTCGCCGTGGATTGCGATCGCGCACTGGGTGCGATCCACCTGCTCGGGACGTTCAATCCGCGCTATCTGTGGACGATCCGGTTCTTCCGGGCGCTGGCGGTGCTGGAACTCGTCGCCGGCGCGTACACGGTACGATGGTTGCCAGTGGCGACGGTGATCTGGGCGGGCCTGGCGTACGCGATCCATCGCGCGCTGCCATGGGCCGCGGCCGATTTCGCGCGGGAGACCGTGAGCCGGCATCCCGAGGTCCGAACGCGGTTCGTCCTGGCAGGAATCATCCTGGCCGACATGCCGAGAGTGGCGCCGACCACACCGGCAGAGTGGGCGGTTAGCGCGTGGGGGTCAGCCCGCGCGCCGCATGACGATCCCCGCGGGTGAACGTGGCGCGCTCGTGTCGGCCCGACGCTTCGCCTCTGACGGCCGCTACTGCGGCCACGCGGGGCTGGCGAGCGCGATGCGCCACACGGGCCCCGTGTAGAGCGGCCCTTCGAACCACACGAACGCGGGCGCGTCGCCGGGAATGATCCAGACGTTGCTGTCCGGCGGCAGTTGGCCGGTGAGGTTGGCGCCCAGATGCAGCCAGAAGCCCAGCTCGGGCTTGACCTCGAATCGCACCGCCGTCTCCGCGTATTGGCCCAGCAGTACGCGCTGCGAACCGGACGGCGCGAGTTCGAGCTTGATGACGTGGGGCGCGGGCGTGAATGCCACGATGTGGATGGTGGTGGTATCCCGTGGCGAGATGTTCTTGGCAATGATCATCACCATCCCGTCATAGACGTCACTCGGGAGCGACAGCGTCCCGGCATATCGCCGTTCGCTGCCGTCCTTGTGCGACTTGGTGGTCACGAGGTACTTGCCCGAGCGGGACAGTGAGGCGTCGAGATCCCGGGCGAATGCCGGACCGCGCTGCACGAGATGGTAGTCCTGCATGGCGAACACGCCATCTTCGGTGAACGTGACCGATTCGTCGAAATAGGACGAGTCGGCGAAATGGAACACCAGCCGGCTCGTGACCACCCCGTTCTTCGCGACCTGGAGCACGTCGCCGTCGGCCAGCGGCGCACCGGCCGCCGTGCTCAATGCGAGAAGGCCGTGCACCGAACCTTCCGCATAATGCACCGCGATCGGCGCCGGCCCGGCCGGGCGTACGCGCCCTCCAGCCGTCGCGATCGGCAACGCGGCAACGAGCGCGAACGTCATGCGCGCGACGCGTACTCTGCCGCTCACGACATCATCTCCGGTGCAATCGGGCTTCGTGGCACATGGCCTCCGCTGAATGGTGTGGCTGCTGCCCCTCGTACCTTAGGCCCGAAGACGGCGCGCGCATATCGCCCGTTGGGGGGAGTGAGGCCGGCACTAGGTCCCCCCTCATGCCTTTGGCTGATATCCGCCGTCAAGGTGTGGGCATAAGCTGCTACTGTCGCCGAGCCACGTGCTGCAACGGGCCGCTGGCGCGGCGAATCCACTCTCCAAGGAATGCCGTATCATGGACACACCTCATCTCTCCGCACGCCTGAGACAGGCGGTTGTTCCCTCCAGAATCGCTGGGGGTGCCATCGTTGCACTCGCACTGCTATCGGCCGCCTGCGCCGACACCCGGCCGGCTGCCATCACATCGCCCGCGAGCTTCTCCACGGCGCGTGATGCCGCCCCGGCGGCGACGTCGAACTTTGCCGTGCTCGGCAACGCCGCGGTGACCTGCACCAATGGAACCATCACCGGCAATGTGGGCACGTTCCTCGCCGCGCCCGCCGGTGCGGTGACCCAGACCATTTGTCCCGTGACCGGAACCGTGCACGTGGGCGATGCGGCCGCCGTGCAGGCGTACAATGCGTTCCTGGCCACGTACGCCGCGCTCGCGCCGGCCCCCGGGGACGTCTGTACCACGCTCACGGGCACGCTGTCCGGCGTGACGCTCGCGCCCGGGGTGTACTGCTTCGATGCCGCCGCGACACTCACCGGCGTATTGACGCTCCGTGGACCCGCGAACGGAACCTGGGTGTTCAAGATCGGCACCAGCGGAACGGGCGCGCTCACGGGCACCGATTTCTCGGTGGTCATGGCCGGTGGTGCTCAGCCGTGCAACGTCACGTGGTGGGTGGCCGAGGCCACGACCATGACGACGTCGAACTTCCAGGGCAATCTCCTGAGTGGAGCGGCCATCACGCTCACTGGCGGCACCTTTACCGGGAACGTCTGGTCGCAAGCCGGCGTGACGATCACCGGCACCGCGGTCACCGGGTGTGAGGGCGTCAACGGCGGCAACGATCACGGCAACGGCAACGGCAACGACAAGAGCAAGTGCAATCAGGGAGTTGGAAACGGGTCGGAAGGTTGCGATCCGGGCCACTCCAACCACCATAACGGATCGAACGACGAGAATGGCGGCACTCCCGGCAATCCCGGGCGCAAGGGCAACGGCTGAGGCCTTGGCGTATTGCTGAAACACGGCGAACCGGAGTGCTCGATACGGGCCTCCGGTTCGTCGGCCGGCAGTCGTCGCGGCACCACGGCGCTGGACGCGATGTCCGGCGAAACCGCGCAATCCACGGCGGATAGATGTAGCAAATTTGCGGCGACTCATGCTTTCGTGCGATGACGGGAACCCCGCGTTCGCCCTACTCTCCGAGGGTGTGCCAACCAGCCACCGGAGAGACGGATGCAGGTAGGGATGACCGGCCTCGGGCGCATGGGGGCCAGCATGACGGGCCGGCCCGCGCCGACGCTGGAAGCACGCCGGGCGATCGCTGATTCATGCGTCTGACGCTGCCGCTGTTCTTCCCGTCGCTTCCGCCGCTCGAAGAGCCGATTCGCGCGGAGCTGTTCGGCATCGAGCGGATGGAGGAGCACGCCAGAAGCCTGGCGGCCGCGCAGAAGGTGACGACCGGGCTGGAGCCGAAGCGACCGCTCCTGCCGCGGGTGGACGACAACGGTAGAGTGCTGCGCGATGCGAGCCGCTCGATCGCCGAGTCGGTGCGCGAGCAACGGTGGATCGCGCCTGCCGCCGAGTGGCTGCTCGACAACTTCTTCATCGTCGACGCGCAGCTGCGCGGCATTCGCGAAGATCTGCCGGTGGGCTTCTATCGCGAGCTTCCGGCGCTGGCCGACGGCCCGCTGGCCGGCTTCCCCCGGGTGTACGGCATCGCGTGGGCCTTCGTGGCGCACACGGACAGTCGGTTCGATCCCGATACCCTTCGCCGATTCGTGCGCGCGTATCAACAGGTCCAGCCGCTCACGATCGGCGAACTCTGGGCCGTCACGATCTCGTTGCGGGTGATGCTGGTGGAGAATCTGCGACGGCTGGCGGACGCGATGGTCCGCGGGCGCGAGGCGCGCCGCGAGGCCGATGATCTGGCGGACGAACTGCTCGGGGTGAATGGGCGCGATGCGCGATCGGTGGCGACGGTGATGTCTCGCGCGGACAGCCCGCGGTTGGTCACGGCGTTCGCGGTGGAACTGGCGCAGCGGCTGCGCGATCAGGATCCGGCGGTGACGCCGGCGCTCGCCTGGCTGCATCAGCGTCTGGCGGCGCAGGGAACGACGGCCGACGAGATTGCGCTCCGGGAACACCAGCGGTTGGCGGCGATGACGGTGACGGTGCGCAACATCGTCACCAGCATGCGATTGATGTCGGCGCTCGACTGGACGGCGTTCTTCGAGAGCGTGAGTCTGGTGGACGAGGCGCTCCGCGCGGGCAGCGACTTCGCGGCGATGGACTTCGCGAGCCGCGACAGCTATCGCCACGCGATCGAGGCGCTGTCGCGCGGATCGGGACGCACGGAGCTCGACATCGTCGGGGAGGCGCTGGCGCGTTCGGGCGAGGCGCGGGGACGGCCGCCGGACGCAGCCGCGGGCGGCAACGACCGGCGGGCCGATCCCGGGTTCCATCTCCTGGGGGGCGGCCGGCAGGAGTTCGAGCGTGCCATGGGTTATCGCCCGCCGTTGCGACTGCGGCTGCGGCGGGCCTTCATTGCCGCGGCGACGCCGGGGTACCTGGGTTCGCTGGCGGTGGTGACGGCGGCGAGCCTTGCCGTTCCGCTGTTGATGGCCGCGGCGGCGGCGATGCCCGCGGCGGGCCTGTGGGTGTTGGGCGTGCTGGCGTTGATCCCCGCGTCGGATCTCGCGGTGGCGCTGGTGAATCGCTTCGTCACCACGGTGGTGGCGCCCGACCTCCTGCCGCGTCTCGAGTGGGCGGCCGGCGTGCCCGCGGAGTTCCGGACCATGGTGGCGGTGCCGACGCTGTTCGGCGGGCGCGCCGACGTGGAGGCGCAGGTTGCTCGACTGGAGATCCATTATCTGGCGAACGCCGACGGCGACGTGCGATTCGCGCTGGTATCCGATGGGCCGGATGCGCCTGCCGAACACATGCCGGGGGATGAGGAGATCGTCGCTGCGGCGCGCGACGGCATCGCGCGGCTGAACGCCCGCCATGGACCGGCGCCGGACGGGGGCGCGCGGTTCTTCGTCTTTCACCGTCGCCGAGCGTGGAACTCGTGCGAAGGCGTGTGGATGGGCTGGGAACGCAAGCGCGGCAAGCTCCACGAGTTGAACCTTCTGCTGCGGGGCGCCACGGATACGACGTTCCTGGCGGCGAGCGGGCCGACCGGGGTGCGCTACGTGCTGACGCTGGACGCCGACACCCGGCTTCCGATGGGCGCCGTCAACCGGCTCGTCGGGACGATGGCCCATCCGCTCAACCGCCCGCGGCTCGATGTCCTGACGCAGCGCGTGGTGGAAGGCTACGCGGTGCTGCAGCCGCGCGTGTCGCAGCCGCTCCCGGGTCGCGCGGGCTCGCTGCTGCAGCGGCTGTACTCGGGGGTGTCGGGGATCGATCCGTACGCGTCGGCCGTGTCGGACGTCTATCAGGATCTGTTCAACGAGGGATCGTACACCGGCAAGGGCATCTACGACATCGACGGGTTCGAGGCGGCGCTGGCCGGACGGGTGCCGGACAACACGCTGCTGAGTCACGACCTCTTCGAAGGGGTGTTCGCGCGGGCCGGGCTGGTGACCGACGTCGAGCTGTTCGAAAGCGCGCCGGCGAACTATCTGACGGCGGCGGCACGCCAGCACCGCTGGGCGCGCGGGGACTGGCAACTGCTTCCGTGGATCCTGCGCGAGCGCCTCTCCCCGATCCATCGCTGGAAGATGATCGACAATCTCCGGCGCACGCTGTCGATGCCGGCGGCATTCCTCACCCTGGTGGTGGGATGGGCGTGGCCCGGGTCATCGCCCGCGCTCTGGACGGCGTTCGTCCTGACCACGGTGGCGGTGCCGCTGCTGCTGCCGGCATTGGCCGGCGTGTGGCCCCACGCTCCGGGCATCTCCAAGCGGAGCCATCTGCGCGCGGTGAGCCGTGACTTTCGCGATGCCGCGGGCCAGATGGCGTTCACGATCACGACGATGGCGTTCCAGGCGTGGCTGATGGCCGACGCCGTGATCCGAACGCTGGTGCGCGTCTATCTGACGCATGGGCGGATGCTGGAGTGGAAGACGATGGTGCACGCCGAGTCGCGCGTGCCGCGCACGACGGCGGGGTTCTATCGCCGCATGGCCGGTGGCGTCGGGCTCTCGGCGATCGCGGCGGCGGCGGTGGCGTGGTGGCACCCGGCCGCATGGCCGGTGGCGTTGCCGATCGTGGCGCTGTGGGGGTTCGCGCCCGCCATCGCGCGCCGGGTGAGCCGGCCGGGGACGGCGCCTTACACCGCGCCGCTGTCGGCGGACGAAGCACGGGCGCTGCGCCTCATCGCCCGACGCACGTGGGAATACTTCACGACGTTCGTGACGGCGGAGAGCCGGTGGCTGCCACCGGACAATTTCCAGGAGACGCCGCACCCGGTGATCGCCGAGCGGACGTCGCCCACCAACATCGGGGTGTACCTGCTCTCGGTGGTGGCGGCCCGGGATTTTGGATGGGTGGGGACGCTCGACGCGGTGGATCGGATCGACGCGACGTTGCGCACGGTGGCGGAGCTCGAGCATCATCGCGGGCATCTATATAATTGGTACGATGTCCGGGACGGCCGTCCCCTGGAGCCGCGGTACGTCTCCTCGGTGGACAGCGGCAATCTTGCCGGCGCGCTCCTCACGCTGGCCAATGCATGTCGGGAAATGATCGAGCAGGTGGCGCCCGGACCGCCGGCCCTGTCGGGCATCGCCGATGCCGCCCTCCTCCTGCAGCAAGTGACACGCGACACCGCGAACGACCGGAGCGCCGCGGTGGCCGAGCGGCGCCGGCTACAGGGCGCGCTCGACGTGGTGCTGGCAGTGATCGCCCAGCCGCCGGGCACGCCGGCTGAGTGGGCGGAGCGACTGACCGAACTCGATGCGGCGGCGCGGACGGTTTCGAACTGCGCGCAGGACGTGGGCGACAAGGAGGCGGGAAAGCCGTGGTCGCCGGTGCTCGCGGGCGCGAATGCGCTGCGTGGGGCGGTGCAGACGCACGCGCGCGACCTGGATACGCTCATCCCCTGGACCAGGTTGCGGATCGACGAAGCGGCGGCGTCGGTCATCGCTCGATTGACGCCGACGCCGTCATTGGCCGAGATGCCCAGCCGTTGCGAAGCGGCGCTCCGTGAACTCGCCGAGATCCGGGCGGGGGTCGCGGAGAGCGGGACGGCGAAGGACATGCGACTCCGGAACATCGACGGGCTCGCCGCGGGTCTCGAGCGCTCCGCCGCCGCCGCCGTGGCGCTGACGCGTCGGCTGACGCACCTCGCCACCGAAGCGCGCGCGATGGCCACGGCGATGGAGTTCGGGTTCCTGTTCGATCCGGCGCGGATGCTGTTCGCCATCGGCTACCGGATGGCGGACGGGAGCCTCGATACGGGACGCTATGATCTGCTGGCGTCGGAGGCACGGCTCTTGAGCTTCATCGCCATCGCGAAGGGGGACGTGCCGGTGCGCCACTGGTTCCGGCTCGGCCGCCCGCTCACCCCGGTGGGGAAGGACTCGGTGTTGCTCTCGTGGTCGGGGTCGATGTTCGAATACCTCATGCCGCTCCTGATCATGCGCTCGCCGGTGGGAAGCCTACTGGAGCAGACCTGCCGGCTCGTGGTGCAGCGCCAGATCGACTACGGGGGAGAGCGCGGCGTGCCGTGGGGCATCTCGGAGTCCGGCTACTATCTGCGGGATCTCGCGATGACGTTCCAGTATTCGAACTTCGGCGTGCCCGGCCTCGGCCTCCGGCGCGGTCTCGCCGACGACGTGGTGATCGCGCCGTATGCTTCCGCCCTGGCGGCGATGGTCGCTCCGCTGGACGCGGCGCGAAACCTTCGCGCGCTCGCCGCCGTGGGAGCCGACGGGCAGTACGGGTTCTATGAATCGGTGGACTACACGCCGGCGCGCCTGCCGGCGGGCAAGTCGCGAGAAGTGGTGCGCATGTACATGGCCCATCATCAGGGCATGGCGATCGTGTCGATCGCGAATGTGCTGCACGGCGGCGCGATGCGCGCGCGTTTTCACGCGGAACCCATCGTGCGGGCGAGCGAACTGCTGTTGCAGGAGCGGACGCCGCGCGACGTTGCGGTGGCGCGGCCGCGGTTGGACACCGTCGGCATGGCGGGGAACGTGCGCGAGCTGATCCCGCCGCACATCCGCCATTTCTCGTCCCCGCACAGCGCGACGCCGCGCACCCAACTCCTGTCCAACGGGCGTTATGCCGTGATGCTCACGGCGTCCGGATCGGGGTACAGCCGCTGGCGGGATCTGGCGATCACGCGGTGGCGCGAGGATGCGACCAGCGACAACACCGGGTCGTACATCCTGCTGCGCGACGTGTCCACCGGGGAGCGCTGGTCGGCGGGGTTCCAGCCGAGCGGGCAAGCGCCGGAGAGCTATGACGTGTCGTTCACCGAGGACCGCGCGGAATTCAACCGCCGCGACGGCGCGATCGGAACGTGCCTCGAAGTGATCGTGTCGTCGGAGGACGATGCCGAAGTGCGCCGGGTCTCGCTCACGAACCACGGCGCGCGGACGCGTGAAATCGAGGTCACGTCATACGCCGAAGTGGTGCTCGCGCCGGCGGCGGCGGACGCCAGCCACCCGGCGTTCTCGAATCTGTTCGTCCAGACCGAGATCGTGCCCGAGCGAGACGCCCTGCTCGCCACGCGCCGCCGCCGGTCGCCGGAAGAAGCCGAGATCTGGCTGGCGCACGTCATCGCGGTGGAGGGCGAGACGATCGCCGATCTGGAATGGGAGACCGATCGCGCGCAATTCCTGGGGCGGGGGCGCAACGTGCGGGCGCCGAGCGCGGAGACGGACGACCGCGAACTCTCGAACACGGTCGGCTCGGTGCTCGATCCGATCGTCAGCCTCCGGCGCCGGGTCCGCGTGCGCCCCGGGAAGACGGTGCGCGTGGCGTTCGCCACTCTGGTGGCGCCGTCGCGGAACGCGGTGCTCGATCTGGCGGACAAGTACCATGACGTGACGACCTTCGAACGGGTGGCGACGCTCGCCTGGACGCAGGCGCAGGTGCAGCTGCACCATCTGGGGATCGGGCCCGACGAGGCGCATCTTTTCCAGACGCTCGGCGGCTCCATTCTGTATGCGGATCGGGCGTTGCGGGCGCCGGTGGGCGTGCTGGCGCGGCGCAAGGAGGGCGTGGCGGCGCTCTGGGTACACGGGATCTCGGGCGACCTCCCGATCGTACTGGTGGAGATCGATGCGGCCGACGACATCGGG
>DATLTC010000079.1 GCA_035533755.1 Gemmatimonadaceae bacterium | reverse complement strand
GGCGAGTACGTCATGAACCGCCCGCTCGTGGGCCCGCTCAACGACACCAAGGTGGACGAGAGTACCGACACCTACGACACGATCGACTGGCTGGTGAAGAACATCCCGCAGTCGAACGGCCGAGTGGGCGAACTGGGCATCTCGTACGACGGGTTCGAGCCGCTCATGGGCCTCGTGAACCCGCACCCGGCGCTCAAGGTGAGTGTCCCCATGAACCCGATGGTGGACGGCTGGATGGGCGACGACTGGTTCCACCACGGCGCATTCCGCGAACAGAACATGCCGTACATCCTGGAACAGGAAGCCACGCGCGACAACTCGGTGCACTGGTGGACGGACTACTTCGACGACTACGACCTCTACATGAGCAAGGGCTCGGCGGGCGCGCTCGGCGCGTCGCGCGGCATGCAGCAGGTGGGCTTCTGGAACCAGATCCTGGTCCACCCCAGCTACGATGCGTGGTGGCAGGAACAGGCGATGGACAAGATCCTCGCCAGGCAGCCCCTCAAGGTGCCGACCATGCTGGTGTCGTCGCTCTGGGACCAGGAGGACATCTACGGCGCCATGGCGGTGTACGACGCCATCAAGCCCAAGGACGTCAACAACAACATGGTCTACCTGGTCATGGGCCCCTGGCACCACGGGCAGGAGATCGAGGACGGCAGCTCGCTGGGCGCGCTCAAGTTCCCGACCAACACGTCCTACGATTTCCAGTCGCAGATCCTCGGCCCGTTCCTGGCCAAGTACCTCAAGGACAGCACGCCCGCCGAGCCGGTGGCCCCGGTGAACGCCTACCTCACCGGCGCCAACAAGTGGGAGCGGCTCCAGAGTTGGCCTTCGGGTTGCGCCTCGGGCTGCACGCCCACCCCGACGCCGCTCTATCTGGAATCCAATATGAAGGTCGGCTTCGCGGCGCCGAGTGCCGGCGGCAACGGCACGGACTCGTACGTGTCCGACCCGGCCAAACCGGTGCCGTACCGCTCGCGTCCGTCGCAGCCCACGGGCTACGTGTTCCCGCTCACCTGGCCGCAGTGGCTGGTGGACGACCAGCGCGAAGCGTCGGGCCGCCCCGACGTGCTGACCTACGAGTCGGACGTGCTCTCAGCGCCCATGCAGATCAGCGGCCAGCCGGTCGCCAACCTCATCGCGGCCACCACGGGCACCGACGCCGACTGGGTGGTGAAGCTCATCGACGTGTACCCGCCCGAGGTGGGCAACGACCCGGCGATGGGCGGCTACGAACTGGCGGTATCCATGGACATCTTCCGCGGGCGCTACCGCACCAGCTACTCCGACCCCGAGCCGATCACGCCCAACACGCCGCTGCTCTACAAGTTCGAACTCCCCACGGCGAACCATGTCTTCTTGCCGGGCCACCGGATCATGGTCCAGATCCAATCGAGCTGGTTCCCGCTGTACGATCGCAATCCGCAGACGTTCGTGAAGAACATCTTCTGGGCCAAGCCGAGCGACTACAAGAAGGCGACGATGACGATCTATCACGCGCCCGGCGAGGCCAGTTTCGTGGAGTTGCCGGTGGTGCGCAGATAGCGTTGTGACTGCCCGACTGCCGGACTGATTGACAGTCCGGCAGTCAGGCGGACGTGCTACGCTACAACGGCGTCCACTTCAATTTCGACCAGCAACTTCGGATCCACCAACGCGCTCACCTGCACCAGCGTGGCCGCAGGGCGAATGTCCGCGAACACCTCGCCCTGCGCCCGCGCCACCTCGGTCCACCATGAGATGTCGGTGACGAAGGTCCGTACGCGAACCACGTCCTTGAGAGAGGCCCCCGCTTCGGCGAGGGCCTTTTCAATTTTCGCATAGATGAACCGGGCCTGCTGGTGAGGGTCGTCCTCCCCGACCACGGCCCCCGACTCGTCCACGGCGGTGGTGCCGGCCACGTACACGGCGTTCCCCTGCCGCACGGCGCGGCTGTAGCCGTAGAGCTTCTCCCAACTCGTTCCCGACGAGATCAGCTGCCTGGTCATGGGCCCGCACTCCTGGTCATGGGTTCTCGCGGCGGCCCCGCCGCCATCGTCACTTCGCCGGCGTCAGCCTGGACTCGTACGTGCCCGGCTCGGTGCGTGCCGAGATCGCCAGCCGGTTCCACGCGTTGATCGTGGCGATGGCGAACGTGAGATCGGACAACTCCTTCTCGGTGAAGTGCGGCTGCACCTCGTCGTACACGGCGTCGGGCACGTGGCCGTCGGCCACCAGCGTCACCGCCTCCGTCCACGCCAGCGCGGCGCGTTCGCGATCGGTGTAATACGGACACTCGCGCCATGCATCCAGCGAGTACAGCCGCTGCTCGTTCTCGCCGATGGCCCGCAGGTCCTTCCAATGCATGTCGATGCAGTAGGCGCAGCCGTTGATCTGCGACGCCCGCAGCTTGATCAGGTGGATCAACGATTCCTCGAGCCCGCACTGGTGCAGATACTTTTCCAGGCCCACCATGGCCTGGTACGCGCCGGGTGCCGACGTCGCATAGCTGAAGCGTGGGTTCACCATTCCTCCCGATCGGTTTGCGGTGACCCGGACAGTATATCACGCTCGGCCCCGTGGCGCGGGTTCGATCGGGAGGGTAAATCTCTGATCCATGGCCTCCGTCCGGACGTGAACGGTTCCCGCCGCGCCGCCTCGGCGTATTCGCTTGCCGTATTGCTCGCGGTCCTCTGGTCGTGCGCGGGCCTCCCGGGGCCGATGCGCCCGTCTCCCGCGCCATCGAGCCGGTCCGGGTCGGCCGCCTGCTCGATCGCCGACACGTCCGCGTCGCCCGCCGATACGGTGCATATCGTGGCCCGCGATACCAGGCCCCTCGCCGCCCGTCAGCGCGTGCGGACGCTCACCCGCGTGGACTGCGAAGGCATTCTGCTACCCGAACTCGCCACGAGCTGGCGAAAGAACGATTCGGCCACGGTCTGGACGTTCGAGCTCTCCACCGCTGCCGCGCCGATCGCGGCAGCCTGGCAGAGCGCCCGCGGAACACCGCGCGCCTGGCCGCACGTGATCGACGTGCAGGCCATGACTCCGGCCACCGCGCGCATCGAGTTCGACCGCCCGGAACCCGATGGCCCGGCGGTGATGAGCGATCCCCGCTATGGCCTGGCGATCGACTCGAACCGTGTGCATCCGGCAGTGGTCTTCGTGGATGCGCCGGCGAACGCCGATCTGCGCGACGTCCTGGACCGCGGCCTGCCGAACGCCGGCGTGCGTCGCGCCGACGTGCTGATCACGCGGAATCCAGAAGTGCTGGCCTACGCGGCGCGTGGCGGCGCGTACCGCAGCGTGACGCTGCCCTGGGATCGCACGTACGTGCTCGTGGCGCCCGGCGGAGACTCGATGGCGGTTCCCACGCCGGTGGAGCGCGACGCGTTGGCGCGCGACGCGGTGCAGAGCGAGGCGCGCAGCGCCGATCCGCCGTTCTGGTGGCAGCACGACTCGACGTGCGCGGACACGGTCGACCGCGCCGCTTCGGTGGCGACCGTGGTCGGCTACGCGGCCGGCGACTCGATCGCCAGACAGCTCGCCGAACGCATCGTCGCCCTCGCCACGTCGCCCAACGTGCCGCCGTGGATCCCGCAGGGGATGACGACCGATCCGGCGGCCCCGCTGCGCGCCGTGTCCTTCCCGGCCGATTCCCTCGACGCCGCGATCGCTGCCGGCCGCATCGTCGCGGCGGTGACGGCGTACCCGCG
>DATLTC010000078.1 GCA_035533755.1 Gemmatimonadaceae bacterium | reverse complement strand
CCCCCCTTCTGCGTCCGACGTACCGCGATCACTTCGCCGGCACTTCCTCCGCCTTCACCACCACCGGCTCCTGCCCGGCCAACTTCAGCACGGCGTTCACCTGGGTCACGCCCTTCATCGCCGTCTTCATCCGGTTCATCTGGACGTCGATCAACCCGTTGAGCAGATCGTACACCTCGTAGCTCTGCTTCGTGGGCCGGCCCCAGGCGCTCGACACCACGCCCATCAGCGCGCCGATGCGGTTGTTCAGCCGGATGGGATAGTTGAGCGGATCCTCACCGGCGTGGCTCTGCGACTGGTACAGCGAATCGGCCACCGACTGCAGCGTGGAACGCAGCGGCGTCGCCGCCGCCTCGAACGCCGCCTGCTGCGCGGCCGGCACGCTCTTGGCGCGCTCGTCCAGCTGGTACAGCACGTAGCGGATGGTCTTCACGGCGTCGTTGGTTGCCGAGAATTTGTCGCGGATCTTCATGAGCAGCGCGAACTGCGCGTCGTAGTCCGCCTGCGTCACGCCCTTGAGGCGCGGGTCGGGCAGCAGCTTGAACCGCTCCGTGCCCACCGCCTTGCCGTCCACCGACAGCCGCACCTGATAGGTGCCCGGAGGCGCCATCGGGCCCGTGGTGCCCGCGGCCCACAGCAGCATGCCGCGGAATCCGTGCGCATCGGGATACCGCATGTTCCAGCCCGTGAACGTGTTCACGCCCGCCTTGTTCTCGGGCTTGGCCGGCGCGCCGAACCCGCCGCGCCCACCGCCGCGCGGCGCGTCGGGAGCCGGCTCCGCCGACGGCGCCGTGGAGTAGCTGTGGATCAGCGTCCCCCTGGCGTCCAGGAAGTCCAGCGTCACCGTCTTGGCCGGCGCCTTGAGCCAGTACTGCACCACGATCCCGCTGGGCGGATTCTCGCCCGTGGGGTGCACCGCGCGCGTCGGGTTGCCGCCGCGCCCGCCGCGTCCGAATCCGCCGAACCCGCCGCGGCCCGCCGTCTCGCGATACTGATCGTCGGGCTTGAACAGATGCGCGGCGCTCGCCGCCACCTGGTCGTTCATCTGCTCCAGCGACGAGATGTTGTCCATGATGTAGAAGCCGCGGCCGTGCGTGGCGGCGATCAGATCGCCGTCCTTGAACGCCAGGTCGCGCACCGGCACCAGCGGCAGATTGAGCGCCAGCGACTGCCAGGTGTGGCCGTCGTTGGGCGAGAAGTACACCGAACGCTCGGTGCCCGCGAACAGCAGCCCGCGCTTGTTGGGATCCTCGCGCAGCACGCGGGCCGGCTCGGTGTCGGGCAGGTTGGCCTGGATCTGCACCCAGTGCTTGCCGAAGTCCACCGTCTTCCACAGGTACGGGTGGTTGTCGTCCAGCTTGATGCGGTTGGCGGCCACGTAGGCCACGCCGTCCACGTGCGCGCTCGGATCGATGCTCGAGATCTTGGTGTTCTGCGCCAGGCCCTTGGGCGTCACGTCGGTCCACGCCTTGCCGCCGTCGCGCGTCACGTAGATCTTGCCGTCATCCGAGCCCGTCCACAGCTCGCCTTCCTTGATCGGCGATTCGGCGATCACGAAGATCGTCCCGAAATACTCCACCGACGTCTGGTCCTTGGTCAGCGGACCGCCGGCGTCGCCCAGCGTGGCCGGATCGTGGTACGTGAGGTCGGGGCTGATCACCGTCCAGCTGTGTCCCTCGTCGGTGGACTTGAACAGGCTCTGCGCGCCGGCGTACACCACGTTGGAGTTGTGCGCCGACACGATGATCGGGAACGTCCACTGGAACCGGTACTTGAGGTCCTTGGCCGGATGGCCCATCGGATTGTCCGGCCACGGGTTCACGTTCTCGGTGAGTCCCGTCCGCATGTCCTTGCGCGTGAGCAGATTGCCGTAGCTGCCCGCGTACACCACCCACGGCTGGTCGCCGCGCGCCGCCAGCCAGCCCGACTCGCCGCCGCCCGCTTCTTCCCAGTTGGACATGTCCAGCGTGCCGCGGTTGGCGCCGCACACGGTGGACAGGTCCTGCTGCGCGCCGCACACCTTGTACGGAAAATCGTTGGTCGCGATCACGTGATAGAACTGGCCCGTGGCGTAGTCCTGCTCGGTCCACGTCTCGCCGCCATTCTTCGTCACCCGGGCGCCGCCGTCGTCGGTCTCGATCATCCGCTTGGCGTCGTTGCCCGCGATCCACAGATGGTGCGAATCGCCGTGCCCGCCGCCGCGCATGGGACGGAAGGTCTTGCCGCCGTCGGTGGACTTCATGAACGACACGTTGTTGATGTACACCACCTGCGTGTCGGTGGGATCGGCCGTGACCTTCATGTAGTACCAGGCGCGCTGCTTGATCTCGTTGTCGCCGTTCACGAAGTGCCAGGTGGCGCCGGCGTCGCTGGACTTGTACAGCCCGCCCTGCTTGGCCTCGAGCAGCGCCCACACGATCTTCGGGTTGGCCGCCGAGATCGCGAGCCCGCTGTTGCCCCAGATGCCGGCCGGCAGCCCCGGATTGTTCTTCAGCTCCGTCCAGTGGTCGCCGCCGTCGGTGGTCTTGAACATCGTGCTGCCCGCGCCGCCCGACGAGAAGGTCCACGACGTGCGGTACGCCTGCCAGAACGTCACGTAGAGCGTGTTCGGATCGCTGGGATCCATGATCATGTCGCCCACGCCCGTGGAGTCGTTGCGGAACAGGATCTTCTGCCAGGTCTTGCCGCCGTCCTTGGACCGGAACACTCCGCGGTCGGCGTTGGGCGCGAACACGTGCCCGAACGCCCCCACGTACACCTCGTCGGGGTTGGTGGGATTCACGATCACCTTCTCGATCTGGCGCGTGTTGCCCAGCCCCATGAAGCTCCACGTCTTGCCGGCGTCGGTGCTCTTCCACACGCCGTCGCCGTACGAGATGTTGCCGCGAATGGGATACTCGCCGCCGCCCACGTACACGATGTCGGGGTTCGACGGCGCCACGGCGATGGCGCCGATCGTGCCGCCAAAATATCCGTCGGTGGTGGGGAACCAGCTCTCGCCTCCGTCCGTCGTCTTGAAGACGCCGCCCCCCGTGGTGCCCATGTAGTACTCGTTGGGCCGCGCGTCGGAACCGGCGGCCGCTACCGACCGGCCGCCCCGATAGGGACCGATCTCGCGCCAGTGCAGCCCGGTGAACGCCAGGCTATCCAGCGGCACCGACACCATGGCGTTTGCCGTGGTCACCGGACGCGCTGCGCCCGGCTTGGGACGGCCGCCCTGCGCCAGGGCAAGGGAAGGAATACCGGCGATCAGCGCGCCAAACGCGATCGCTCGGAATGAGCGGGACTTGGTCACTTCATCCTCCTGCGGAGTGCTCTCGAGTGGGAAGCAGCGTAACCCCTCAAGATGCGCTCGCGGCACGCCGGAGCGGAAGGGACGC
>DATLTC010000077.1 GCA_035533755.1 Gemmatimonadaceae bacterium | reverse complement strand
AGATCGCGCTGCCGGTCCCCTGCCATGCCGTCCACCGACACCAGCGCCCGCTCCACCGCACGCTTGGGCACGCCGCCGTCGGAGACGTTCACCGACACCACGATCCCGCCGTCCGGCGCCCTCTGCTCGGCGGTCAGAAGTAGATCCTCGCCGGTTCGTCCGACGCCGGCACCGCGCCCACCTCCGCGTGCACCGGAATGCCGCCGTTGCTCGTGGCCAACACGGTCTGCATCGCGAATCCGAGCTGCGCCGTGAGCTTCGCGTCCGGCGAGAATAGCGCCAGCCGCCACCCCGCACACTGCCGCCGCAGTACGTGGCCCAGCTGCGCGTACAGATTGCGAATCTCGTGGCGCTCGCCCACCCGCACGCCGTACGGCGGGTTCGCCGCCACGAGCCCAGGCCCTGTCGGCGGTTCGATGGCCGAGAGGGCCCGCACCGAGAACACGACGTCCTGCGACACCCCGGCCCGCTCGGCATTGGCGCGCGCCGCGTCGATCGCCCCCGCGTCGCGATCGGATCCCTGGATCGACACGGGACTGCGCGCCAACTCCTGCCCGCGCGCCTCCGCGACCGCCCGCGCCAACGCGGCGCGCGGAAAACCCGGCCAGTCCACGCACGCGAACTGCCGGTTGAGCCCCGGCGCCATCCGCCGGGCGATCAGCGCCGCCTCGATCGGAATCGTCCCCGCCCCGCACAGCGGGTCCACGAGCGGCGATTCGCCCCGCCAGTCGGCGGCGAGAAGCAGCGCCGCGGCCAGCGTCTCGCGCAGCGGCGCCTTGGCCACCGCCTGCCGATAGCCCCGCAGATGGAGCAGCGCCCCCGAACTGTCGGCGCTCACCGTGCACACGTCGTGCGACAGCCGCACCACGAACATCTGCTCGCGTCCGCTGTCCGCCGTCTCGTCGTCGGCCGTCTCCTCGCGCGCCGTGAACGCACTGGCGGCCCCCATCCGGTGCTCGATCGCCGCCGCCATCCGCTGCGCCACCGCGTCGGAGTGATAGAGCCGCGACTTGCGGCACGTCACCCGGAACCGCACCGCGCCGCCCGGCGCCACGAACCGCTCCCACGGAATCCGGCGCGCGTGGCGCTCCAGTTCGTAGAACGTGCGCGCCCGGAATTCCGCCGCGCGCACCACGACGCGGCTGGCCGAACGGAGCCACAGGTTGGCGCGGCACAGCGACGCGGCGTCCCCCGTCCACGCGACCCCGCCCGCCTCCGGGCGCGGCGCTTCCCCCAGTGCCGTCAGCTCCCCCGCCACCAGAGGCTCGAGGCCCGGCGCCGCGATGGCGAAGCACTCGTACGGGCTATTCGCTGCGCTGGGAACCGGCGGCGTTCGCGACACTCGGGGCAGCCTTGGTCGGGGAGGCCCGTCGCGGACCCCAGCGCGCGATCACGCGATAGGCGAGCAGCGCGATGAATACGGCCAGGTACACGAGCGGGAACAGCGTGTCCTTCTTCACGGCCCAAAGGTAGTGGACCGTCCCCCCGATCGCGATTGCGTAGATCAGTTGGTGCAAGCGCGCCCACCGCTGGCCCCCCAACCGGCGCACCCACCCGTTGGTGGACGTGAGGGCGAGCGGCACGAGCAGCACGAAACTCGCCATCCCCACCAGGATGTATCGGTGCTTCACGATCTCCCCGCCCATCAGCCCCCACGCGAAGAACCAGTCCACCCCCACCCACATCGAGAGGTGCACGCACGCGTAGAAGAACGTGAACAGCCCGAACATCCGCCGGTACCTGGCCAGGAAGCCCAGATGGAGCAGCCGGCGCGCCGGCGTCACGCCGAGCGTGATGGCCAGAAAGCGCAGCGTCCAGAGCCCGGTGAAGATCTCCGCCTCTTCGATCGGATTCACCCCCAGACCGTCGGGACGAAGCGCCCGCCACGCGAGATCGCCGGCGGGAATCAGACACGCCGCGAACACCACCGGTTTCAGCCAGCGCTGGCGCCCCAGCGCCTGCGAGAGCGTCAGAAGTTCTTCCTCAGATCCATGCCCGCGTACAGCGACGCCACCTGGTCGCCGTATCCGTTGAACATCAGTGTCGGACGGCGGCGGAACTCGCCGATCCGCCGCTCCACCGCCTGCGTCCACCGCGGATGGTCCACCGTGGGATTCACGTTGGCGTAGAATCCGTATTCGTCGGGTGCCGCCAGCATCCACGCCGTGGCCGGCTGCGCATCCACGAACTCGATCTTCACGATCGCCTTGATGCCCTTGAAGCCGTACTTCCACGGCACCACCAACCGCACCGGCGCGCCATCCTGGTTGGGCAGCGGTTTGCCGTACAGCCCGGTCGCGAGCAGCGTCAGCGGGTGCATCGCTTCGTCCATGCGCAGCCCTTCCACATACGGCCACTGGAGCACGCTCCGCCGCTGCCCCGGCATCTGCGCCGGGTCGTACAGCGTGGTGAACTTCACGTACTTCGCGCCCGGCGCCGGCTCGAACCGCTTCAGGATGTCCGCCAGCACGTAGCCGTTCCACGGAATCACCATCGACCACGCTTCCACGCACCGCAGCCGGTACACGCGGTCCACCTGTTGGCCCGGCTTGAACAGATCCTCGTATGCGTACGTGCCCGGCTTCTTGCACAGCCCCGACACCGCGATCGACCAGGGGTGCGTTCTGAACTGCTGCGAATACTCCTTGGGATCCGCCTTATCGGTGCCGAACTCGTAATAGTTGTTGTACGAGGTGATCTGGTCCCAGCTGTTGAGCTTGTCTTCCTGCGCGCCGGCGCCGGACACGAGCGCGCTCCGCAGCAGATGCGGCGCCAGCGCGCTTCCCGCGGCGATCGCCCCCACGCCCCCGGCCAGCTTCAGGAACGTCCGCCGGTTCAGGTACTCGCGCTCCGGCGTGATCTCGGAGAACGGCACGTCGTCGGGTTTCTTGATCAGCATCACCGCTCCTCGAGGTTCATCCTGCGCTCCCCGAACATACCGGTCCCCCCGCCAAACCGTTCCCGGCGCCGGCACCGCCGTCCGCACCGCTCAGAGCAGCGACCGGATCCACCCCCCGTCCACCGCGAACGACTGCGCGGTGATGTAGCTCGCGCGCTCCGACACCAGGAACGCCGCGAGCGCGCCGAACTCGCGCGGCTCCCCCAGCCGCCGCATCGGGATCTGCGACTCGAACCGCGCCAGCACCTCGGCCTCGGTCACGCCGTCGCGGGCCGCGGTGGCCCGCGCCAGTTGCTCCACGCGCTCGGTGCGCGTGTAGCCCGGCATGATGCTGTTCACCGTCACCCCGTCACGCGCCACTTCGTTGGCCAGCGTCCGCGCGAATCCCGTCACCGCGGCGCGGATCGCGTTCGACAGGATCAGCCCGTCCACCGGCTGCTTCACCGCGATCGACGTCACGTTGAGCACCCGCCCCCACTGCCGCGCCCGCATCCCGGGCAGCACGCGGCGCGTCAATTCCACGCTGCTGCGCAGCAGCAGATCCACGGCGCCCTGCCATGCCGCCCAGTCGTGCTGCTCGAACGGGCCCGACGGCGGCCCGCCCGTGTTGTTCACCAGGATGTCCACGGGCCCGTACGCCCGCTCCGCCTCGGCCGCCACGGCGTCGATCCCCGCCGTGGTCGACAGGTCGGCCGCGATTGCCCGCACGTCGCCGTTGGTGGCCTTCACGAGCTCCCGCCGCGCCGCCTCGAGCGGTTCGGCCGACCGCGCGCAGATCACCACCCGCGCCCCCTCGGCCGCCAGCTCGTGCGCCACCGCGTAGCCCAGGCCGCGGCTTGCCGCCGCGACGATCGCCACCCGGTGCTTGAGTCCGAGATCCATGATCAGCGGCGGAGGTAGGCGTCGGTCTTGTTCAGCCAGTCCTCGCGCGGCGGGCTGAAGATGTCCACGTCGAGCGTGTCCTCCAGCGCCTCCGCCTTGTGCCATACCATCGACGGGATGTGCAACACCTCGCCCGCCCGGACGACGAGCTCCTCCTTTTCGTCCTCGCCGATCCAGAATCGCAGCGCCCCTTCGAGGATGTAGGTGAGCTGCTCGTTCTCGTGCTGGTGCTTGGGCACGATGCACCCTTCCTTCAGGTACACGTGCGCCAGCATCATGCGGTCGCCGGTGATCAGGCGCCGGCCCAGCATGGGCGAAACAGTCTCGCGGGGCATCTCGTCCCAACGATAGAAGGTCACGTGCCGCGTCGTGTCGGACATGGGAGGTGAGGTTGAGGATTCGCGTTCAGCCGATCGTCTTCGAGAACCGCTTGACGCTCAGCGTGATCAACAGCACACAGAACATCGTGAGCACGGCGGCATCGCGCCATATGGCCGCAAAACCCGTGCCCTTGAGTAGAATATCCCGCAGGATCTCCAGATAGTACGTGAGCGGCAGGAGGAGCCCGATCCACTGCGCCAGCGCCGGCATCGCCTCGCGGGGAAACATGAACCCCGACAGCAGGATGTTCGGCATGATGAAGAAGAAGCTCAACTGCATCGCCTGGGCCTGCGTGCGCACGAGCGTCGACACCAGAAGCCCCAGCCCCAGATTGGCCACGATGTACGCTGCCGTCACCACGTACAGCAGCGACAGGCTGCCCCGCAGCGGAATGTCGAACAGCAGCTTGCCGAGCACCAGGATCAGCGACATCTGCACGTAGCCCACGAGCACGAACGGCACGATCTTGCCGAGCATCAGGCTGGTCTTGGAGATCGGCGTCACGATCAGCTGCTCCAACGTGCCCCGCTCCCGCTCGCGCACGATCGCCATGCTTGTGATCAGGATCATCGTGATCGCGAGCAGCACCCCCACCAGCCCCGGCACGATGAACGTCGAGCTCTTGAGATCGGGGTTGTACCACGGCCGCACCCGCACGTCGAGCGCCATCCCCCCCGGCACCCCCGACGCCGACGTCACCGCCGCCGCCAACTGCGCGCCGGAGATCGCCGCGCTCGACGACAGCGGATCGGCCGCGTCGATGATCACCTGCGCCTGCGCCGGCTGATGCCGCTTCATGTGTTTCATGAAGCCCGGCGGAATGATCACCGCGGCGTGCGCCGTCCCGGCTTCGATCCGCCGCTGCAGCTCGGCCCGGTCCGCCACCGTGCCCACGATCCGGAAGTTGCCCGTGTTCGCCATCACCTGCACCAGCGCCCGCGACGCCGACGACCGCGATTCGTCCAGCACCACGGTCGGCACGTTCCGTACGTCGGTGCGGATCGCGTAGCCGAACAGCGCCAGCTGCACCGACGGCAGCACCACCATCATCGCCAGCGTCAGCCGGTCGCGGCGCATCTGGATGAACTCCTTCCACAGCATCGGCCAGAACGGCGACGCCGGACGCGGCAGGAGTCGCGCCACCCACCGCGTCATGCCGGCACCCCGCCGCCGCCCACCGCCGCCGCATCCTGCTCCGCTTCGTCGCGCAGCTGCAACTCGATGAACACGTCCTCCACGGTCTTCCGGCCGAACTGCCGCGTCACTTCGTCCGGCGTGCCGAGCGCGATCAGGTGCCCCCGCGACATGAAGGCCAGCCGGTCGCAGCGCGACGCTTCGTCCATGTAGTGCGTGGTCACCAGGATGGTCGTCCCCCGCCCCGCCATCTCGTGGATCAGGTCCCAGAACCGCCGCCGCGACGCCGGATCCACCCCCGCCGTGGGCTCGTCCAGGAACAGCACCTCCGGCCGGTGCGCCGTGGCGCAGGCCAGCCCCAGCCGCTGCTTCCACCCGCCGCTCAACGTACCGGCAAACTGGTCCAGCCGTCCCGACAGCCCCAACTCCTCGATCAGTTCGCCCATCCGCGCATCGCGCTCGGCACCGCGCAACCCGTACACCTCGGCGTAGAACCGCAGGTTCTCCGCCACGGTGAGATCGTCATACAACCCGTACCGCTGCGACATGTACCCGATCGCCCGCCGCACCCGCTCCGGCTCGCGCTCCACGTCCAGCCCCGCCACCGTCGCCCCGCCCGAGGTGGGCGCCAGCAGGCCGCACAACATGCGGATGGTCGTCGTCTTGCCCGACCCGTTGGGACCCAGCATGCCGAACACTTCGCCGCGCCGGATCTCGAGATCCAATCCCTGCACCGCCACCAACGCCCCGAAGGTCCGGCGGAGCTTCTGTGTCGTGATCGCGAAACGACCGTCGCTCGTCCCCACCGGCGCCCCGCTCACTTCCCGCCGGCCGGCGGCGCCGCGAAATGCACCGTGATCGGCAGCCCCGCCTTCAGCATCCCCGACGTATCCGTGAACGCCACCTTCACCCCGAACACCAGATCGGCCCGCTCATCCTTCGTGAGCGCCACGCGCGGCGTGTATTCCGCTTTGTCCGCGATCGCTTCGATCCGCCCCACGAACGGGCGCCGCGGAAACCCGTCCAGGAATCCGCTCAGCGTGTCGCCCACGTGCAGGCGCGGCACCACGCTCTCCCCCACGTACACCCGCACGTACGGCCGCGACACGTCGCCGATCGTCATCGCCGATACGCCCGCCCCGATCACATCCCCGGGTTCCACGTTGCGGCTCATCACCAGCCCGTCCGTCGGCGCCAGCAGCACGAGGTCGCTCGCCGTCTGCTCCGCCGCCTGCAGCGCCGCCTGCGCGTTGGCCACCTCGCCCCGCGCCGCCGCGATCTGCTCCGGCCGCGCGCCCTCCCGCAACAGCGTCAGACTCTGCGCCGCCGCGTCCCGCCGCCCCGCCGCCCCGGCCGCCGCCGCCCGCGCCGCGTCGAACTGCTGCTTGCTGATCGTCCCCGACTGCGCCAGCCCGGTGAGCCGCGCCAGATCCTCCGCCGCGCGCGTCGCCTCGGCCTGCGCCGAGCGCAGATCCGCTTCGGCCCGCTGGATCTCTGCCGCCCGCGGTCCCGCGATCAGTTCGCGCAACTGCGCCTCGGACGATGCCAGACGCGCCTGCCGCCCCGCGATGTCCGACCGCGTCACCGATTGGGTGAGCGACACCAGCGTGTCGCCGGCGTGCACCACGGCTCCCTCATGCGGCCACACCCGCACCACCCGGGCCGGCACCAGCGCCGCCACATCGGTTTCCACCACTTCCACCGTCCCCGTGGCCGCCACCGAACCGTCGCCGGCCCGACTGCACCCGGCGAGCACCACCGCCGCAACGAGAAGACTGACGCGCATGGGAGTCCGTTGAGAATATGAGAAGAGCCGTCCCGCCACCCGCCGGCGCTTGACGCACCGTCGGCTCCCGGGTTTATCTCCGGCATGCCCGACAACGACGCATCGCCGAGCCTGCCGCCATCCGTCGCCCGCGTGCTCCGCCAGTTCGCGGCGCTCGGGCGTGAAGAAAAGATGCAGACTTTGCTGCATTACTCCAAGAAACTGGAACCCCTCCCCGACCGGTTCCGGAACCTCGACCGCGGCAATTTCACCGTACCCGAGTGCCAGACCCGCGTCGATCTGTTCCCCGAATTCCGTAACGGCACCATGCACTTCTACGCCGACGTGGACGTGCGCCAGTCGCCCACCGTTGCCGCCTTTCTCGCTATCCTGTTCTCCGCCGTCAACGATCAGCCCCCGGAAACCACCCTGGCCGTGCCCGCCGATTTCGTCCGGCAGATGATGGACGGGATCGGGCTCGCCGGCCGCGAAGTCGGCCTGTCGGCCATGGTCGCCCACCTCAAGACCCACGCCCGCCGCGCGCTCGCGCACGCGTCGTAACCGCCGAGCTCACCCGCCCCCCGGAGGCCCGCATGTCCGCCACGCCCCAAGCGTACGCGAACCATCGACGCATCTTTCCGCTGTACCACCTGTTCGCCTTTCCTATCCTCGCCATCAACGTGATCGTGGCGGTGGCCCGGCTCGTCGGCGCGCCCTCCATCGCCAACACCTGGTGGCTCCTCGTCGCCATGGCCCTCGCCGCGGGACTCCTCGCCTCCCGCGCGTCCACCCTCATCGTCCAGAATCGCCTGGTCGGCCTCGAGATGCGCCTGCGTCTCACGGCCATTCTGCCACCCGAGCTCCGCCCCCGGATCGGCGATCTCACCCTGCGCCAGATCGTCGGTCTGCGCTTCGCGAGCGACCCCGAACTCCCCGACCTCGTCCGGCGCTGTCTGGCCGGTGAGCTCACCACTGCAGACGACGTCAAACGCCGGGTCAAGGACTGGCGCCCCGACTTCGTCCGCGCCTGAGGACACTCATGCCGCTCGTCATCAAGGTTCGACACAACGGTCCCTACTTCCTCGACCTCACCACCGGCGACGTCCAGCTCCTGGACGGCGACGGCAAGCCCATCGACATCCCCCAGGGCAAACCCGGGGTCACGCTCTGCCGCTGCGGCGCGTCCAGACGCAAGCCGTTCTGCGACGGCACCCACAAGACGCTCAACTTCGACGAGCACGCACCCCCGCCGCCGCCGCCGGCCCCCACCGCCGGGTGACCACGGCGCCCGCTTGCCCCCGCGATGAACGCGAGCTGGATGACCGGCTCGCCGAGCCGCGCGACGAAACGGTGGCCGCCCTCGCCGCATGCCCGGGCGACGTCGTCGTGCTCGGCGCGGGAGGCAAGATGGGACCGACGCTCGCTCGCATGGCCCTCGCCGCCGCCCGCCAAGCCGACGGCGCCCGGCCGCGCCGCGTGATCGCCGTATCGCGCTTCTCGTCCACCGCCGCCGAACAGACCCTCCGCGACGCCGGCATGCACACCATCCGGTGCGATCTGCTCGACCGCGACGCGGTGGCCGCCCTCCCCGACGCGCCCAACGTGATCTTCATGGCCGGCCAGAAGTTCGGCACCCACGACGCGCCGTCACGCACGTGGATGATGAACGTCGTCGCGCCCGCCGTGTGCGCCGCGCGGTTTGCCGCCTCGCGCTTCGTCGTCTTCTCCACGGGCAACGTGTATTCGCTCTCGTCCATCCACGGGCCCGGCGCCCGCGAGACCGACCCCCCGGCGCCGGTCGGCGAGTACGCCTGGTCGTGCCTCGGCCGCGAACGCGTGTTCGAGCACGCCGCCGGCCTCGGCGCCCGCGTCGCCGTCATGCGGCTCAACTACGCCATCGACCTCCGCTACGGCGTGCTCACCGATCTCGCCGTCCGCATCTCCCGCGACGAGCCCGTGTCGCGGGCCATGACGTTCGTGAACGTGATCTGGCAGGGCGACGCCAACCGCGCCGCGCTCGAGTTGCTGCCGTTCGCCGCCTCCCCCGCGTTCGTGGTCAACGTCACCGGCCACCACGCGCTGTCCGTGCGCGCCCTGGCCGAGCAACTCGGGGCCCGCCTCGGTCGTCCCCCGCGATTCGCCGACGCCGAGCAGCCCGACGCGCTGCTCAGCGACACCGTCCGCATGCGGGACCTGCTCGCGCCGCCGGCGATGCCGCTCGCCACCATGATCGACTGGGTGGCAGACTGGGTCCGCGCCGGGCGCCCGCTGCTCGGCAAGCCCACGCGGTTCGACGTGCGCGACGGAGCGTTCTGATGAGCGGCCTGCGCGCCCATCTGCGCGAAGGCCAGGTGATCCCGGCCCATCCGCTCGCCCTCACGCCGCGGCGCACCCTCGACGAGCGCCACCAGCGCGCGCTCACCCGCTACTATGTGGACGCCGGCGCCGGCGGGATCGCCGTCGGCGTGCACACCACGCAGTTCGCCATCCGCCGCCACGGCATGTTCCGCCCCGTACTCGAGCTGGCCGCAGAAACAGCGCGCGCCGCGCTCCCGCCCTCGCGCCGCGCGTTCGCATTGGTCGCCGGCGTGTGCGGTCCCGTCCGGCAAGCCGTGGCCGAGGCCTCCATCGCCCGCGCCCTGGGCTACGACCTCGCCCTCGTGAGTCTGGCCGGCCTCGATTCCGGCAACCACCGCGCGCTCGTGCACCACTGCCGAGCCGTCTCCGAAGTCATGCCGCTGTTCGGGTTCTACCTGCAACCCGCCGTCGGCGGCCCCGTGCTGTCGCACGCCTTCTGGCGAGAACTCTGCGAACTGCCGGGCCTGTGGGCCGTCAAGGTGGCGCCCTTCAACCGGTACGCCACGCACGACGTGGTGCGCGCCGTGGTCGAATCGGGACGCGATGACGTCGCGCTCTACACCGGCAACGATGACAATATCGTGGCCGATCTCGTCACGCCGTTCCGCATCGCGGTGGGCGGCACGATGCGCGAGCGGTGGATGGACGGCGGCCTGCTCGGGCAATGGGCGGTGTGGACACAACACGCCGTTGCCCTGCTGCGCGACGCCAAACGTGCCCGCGCGCGGCGCGTCGTCCCCGCGTCGCTACTCGCCATGGGGTCGGCCCTGACGATCGCCAACGCCGCCATCTTCGACGCCGCGCACGGATTCGCCGGCAGCATTCCCGGCATCCACGAAGTGCTCCGCGCGCAGGGCCTGGTGCGCGGCGTCTGGTGCCTCGATCCCCGCGAGACGCTCTCCCCCGGCCAGCGGCACGCCATCGCTCGCGTCCGGCGCGCCTACCCCACGCTCGGCGACGATGCCTTCGTCCGCGACAACCTCGAGCGCTGGCTCAGCTAGCCGGCAGCAGCTCCGCCGTCCACGCGTCGCCGGCGCGTCGCTCGAACCGCTCCCGCCAGTCGCGGGCCGAGATCAGGCTGGTGTCGAAGATCGTCGTGTCCGCCGTCACATCGCGCCGCGCCGCCATCGCGGAAAATTCACCGCGGGTCGCGGACTGCGTGTTCCCGTCGGCGTCTCGGAAGAACACCCGGCCCCCCGACAACATCTGGACGCCCACCGAGACGCCAATCTCCCGGAGGTGTCGGAACAGATCGTCGATGGAGCACCCCGATGCCTGCTCCACCGTCGGATCGATGCCCACCGCCAGGAATCGGTCGTGCTGCCACTCCCGCGCGCAACGGAGCGGCGCGCCGTGCGCCTTCCACTGCGCCAGATAGGCGTCCACCTGGGCCAGCAGCGGCCGTGTTTGTTCGCCGGTCAGGTTCCGGTCGCACGCGAACACCCACACCCGCGCGCTGTCGGGAAGCGAGGAAAATGCAGCGAGAGGCATCTGGACGGACGTGGAGAGCTTGGCAAGGTCCATGGAGGAAATGTAACGCCATCGCGGTGAGGCCTGCCTGCCTGCCACCAGCCCCCGCCCGGGGCGGCCCGATTTGTGGTAGAATGGTCCACTATCAAGATCGTTTGAACGAGGGATTCGCCTGCATGCCTGGAGGGATGTGATGCTGCTGCGCCGTCGCCGCTGGCGTGCGCGGGATGGGTTCACGCTGATCGAGGTCGTCATCGCGTTGCTCATCCTCGGAATGGCATTGCTCGGGCTCGCCCTCTTCGTCTCCCGCATGGCCCACGCGGCTACCTTCTCGCACCTGCTCGGCACCGCCAACGAGCTCGCCGCCGATCGCATCGAGACCATCAAGAGCGCCACCACCTACTCGACGCTCGATTCCAGGTACGCCGGCACCGAAACCGCCATCTCCGGCCTTGGCAACGCGGGATTCACGCGCCAGACCATCATCCGCCACGTCGGCGGCGGAACGTCCGACACCTTGGACTACCGCATCGTCACCGTGATCGTGACCAACCCGGCGATGACCGACACCATCCGCAAGACCACGGTCATCGCGGCGTTCTAGCGGCCATGCCAATCGTGCACACGCGTCCCGCGCGCCGCGGCTTCACGCTCATCGAACTGCTGATCTCCATGCTTCTCATGATGGTGATCATGGCTGTCACCGTGCAGACGTTCCGCCGCAGTTCCGATCTGCTGGCCAGCCAGGCCGGCAGCCTCGAAGCGGAGGCCAATGCCCGCTTCGCCATCACCAGCCTCGATCGCGATCTGCGCGTCGCCGGCATCGGCACCATGCCCGCCCAGCCCACGCTCGTCCAGGCGTCGAACACCGCCATCACCTTCAACGTGGACCTGGTGTCCAGAGACCCCACCGACGTCTTTGCCGTATACATCGACCAGAGCGCCGACAGCAACGCCACCTCGGCCATGCGCAAGTCCGCCCCGATCACGCTCCCCAATTCGTCGTTCACCTATCCGGAGAGTACGTACTACCAGGCCACGGGCCTCATCGGCGGCGCCGAGACGATCTCGTACTACCTGGCCAAGGACTCCACCACCGCGCTGTCCAACGAATACATCCTCTGGCGCCGCGTGAACGGCACCACGCCACGCGTCATCGCGCGCGGCATCCAGTTCAACCCCACCGATACCGTCTTTCAGTACTTCCGCGTCACCGGCCCGGACACTCTCGCCGCCGTCCCGAGTGCCCAGCTCCCGCTCTACCACTACGCCGCCGCGCAGGGATCGGCCGCCGACACCGGCTCCTCCGCGGTCCTCGACAGCATTCGCAGCGTGCGGGTCTCCATCAAGGCCGTGTATCACGATCCCAAATCGGGCGATGTCCTGCGTCCCCTGCAGACCACCATCCGCCTGCTCAACGCCGGCCTCGCCAGCCAGACCAGCTGCGGCCAGGCGCCGGTCGGCGTCTCGGTCACGGCCACCACGTCCCTGCTCGGCGCCGCGTCCCCGTGGGTCAAACTCACCTGGAACGCCTCGGCCGATGACGGCGGCGGCGAGAACGACGTCGACCTCTACGTGATCTACCGCCGCCCCGACAGCCTGTCGGTGTTCACCCAGCCGCTCACCAGCATCCCCGCCGGCTCGTCCAGTTACACATTCACCGACAACCAGGTCACCCACGGCAGCCGCTGGATTTACGGCGTGGTCGCGCAAGATTGTACACCGAGCCGCTCCGCGCTCGGCGTCACGCCCACCGTCATCGTGCCATAGGACCTCGCGCCGCACATGCCACTCCCGCCCATCCCGAGCCCCGCCGGCACCCCACGCAATCTCCGGCTGCCATCCGGCCGCCGCCGCGCCGGCTTCGCGCTGGGCGTGGCCCTCATCTTCACGCTCGTGATCGGCGCCCTCGCCACGGCCGCGATCATCCTCTCGTCCAACGCCACGCTCCTCGCCAAGTCCGTGGCGCATCAGCGCGACATCAAGTACTCCGCCGAGTCCGGCTTGCAGATGACGCTGAGCCGTCTCGACCTGAACGCCGCCCTCCTCCCGGATAGCGGCGTGCGCCAGGTGATGACCAACGCCCCAATCATCAGCGCCGATTACGACACCCTGCCCGGCGTCACGGTCAACGTGTGGGTGGGCCCGTCGGGCTCCCTGTCCGGCCAGTACGGCAACTTCGCCAGCATCGTCGCCCAGGCCGTGGACAACAATGGCGTGGCGTTCGTCCGCCGCCTCGACGTCATTCAGGAGAGTTTCGCGAAGTACGGCTACTGGACCAACTCCGAGACCGGCCCCTACGGCACGCTCTACTTCAACAACGGCGACCAGCTCTGGGGTCCCGTGTTCTCCAACGACGTCCTCCACATCGGCAGCGGCGGCGCCACCTTCCACGACAGCGTCGCCACGGCGCAGACGGTGAGCGGCGCAAACTACGGCACCTTCCTCAAGGGATATCTCCAATATCAGAAGACCGTCGCCCTCCCGTCCTCGGCCAAACTCGGCAAATTGAGCACGTATGCTTCCTCGGCCGGCTACAACTTCACCGCCCCGACCAACGGCGACGAGACCACGGCCCTGGAGCGGATCGAGTTCGTGGCCACGGACCTCAACGGCGACGGAGATTCGACGGATGAGAACGAGGGCCTGTTCCGCATCTACAAGGCAAACGGCGGCCAGCAGGCATGGCTGCAGTCGCAATGGCCCGGGGTCACGAACGTCAGCAGCTACACCAACTGCGGTGACTGGCACGCGGTGCCCGGCGCCCCCGACCTCAAGTTCTTCCCGGCTGCGGTGCACCCAACCACTTGGTTCCGCGCCCTCATGCAGTCCGCCGGCCTCAGCTACTCGGCCGCCGCCGCCGAGAGCTCCGCGACCATCACCACGATCATGCAGCACACCAACGCACGGTGCTACCTGGGCGGCGATCCGCACCTCGTCGCGGTCGCCCGCACCGCCACGCTCTATCCCTTGCTCTCGAGCCGCCAGAAGGGCGGCGATGACACCACATTCACACCGGTCGACGCCTACGGCTCCTGGGTGCTCTACAGCAACACCCCCAGCGTGACGGTCGCCAGCAAGCGAGTCGACGCCAAGTACCTCTTCCCCCTCTCCCGTACCCTCAACCTGAACACCAAGGGAGTGGTCTACTTCAACGGAACGGTGGGGGTGAGTGGGATGGTGCGCGGCCGCACCACCGTCTACGCCCACGGAGGCGACCTCGTCCTTCTCGACGACCTCCGCTACGCCACCGACCCTTCGTTCAACACCTGCGCCGACGTGTTGGGGCTCATCGCCGACAACGATGTCGTTGTGTCCGACAACGCCATCAACACCCCGCAGAACGTGAACCCCGGCGGGTTCACGATCTGGCGATCACTCGACAACACGCAGGACCTCTACCTCCAGGGCGTCGTTATGGCGCTCAACAGCTCATTCCGGGTGCAGAATGCCTCCGCCGGCCCCACCAATGCCCTCAGTTGCCAGGGCAGTGTGGATGGCCGCGGTTGTCTGTATGTCACCGGCGGGATCATACAGCTGGTCCGCGGCATCGTTGGATACGGAAACGGATCGGGATATGTCAAGCGCTACGGCTACGATCAATGCGCCGGCAACTACCCACCGCCGTACTTCCCCACCACCGGGCGCTTCACCAACAACAAGTTCTACGACGTGAACCCGATCGGATTCAACGTCCTGACGCTGTTCAAGGGCATCACCAGCGGGAGCTGACCACGACTCGCTCCACCGGCGCGCTCGCTTCACCGGAAACCCTACCATTACACGGCCGACCATACCCCGCACAATGTGATATAATCTGCCCGCCTCGTGATGCCACGGGTCACCATCTCAGTTACTGTCCAGAGCCATGATTCGTATGGTTTGGTGGACCAGCCCCACACACGGTCCATCGGAATCCGCTCCTTTCGCGAGTACACCGCCATGACCGTTGCCACCCTGCACAGGGTCCGTCGGGCGATCGGGTTCACCCTGATCGAGATCCTGATCGTGCTCGTCATGATCGGTGCGCTTCTCGCGCTGGTCGGTCCTCGCCTCGATCTCGCCCGGTATCGCACCGATGCCGCCGTCCAGGGCGTGCGCAGCGTGCTGATGCAGGCCCAGCGTACCGCCCTCGTTCGACAGTACGACGTGGTGATCAGCATCGATACGGTTCACAACGCGCTGCTCTGGGCCGAGGACGCGAATAACGACGGCACCATCCAGTCCACGGAACACAAGCGGTCGTACCCGCTCAACGACGGCGTGGTGTTCATGGTGCCGCCCACGGGTCTCGACAGCGCGGTGAGTTCGGCCGTGGTCGGTGCGCACCTCGGCACCATGAACGGGCTGCCCACCATCACGTTCCACCGGGACGGGGCGGCCACCACCGACCTGCAGCTCTACATCGCCGGCCCCGCCAACCCCACGCACACCTATCGCGCCGTGCGGCTCACCCAGGGTACCGGACGCACCGATTGGTATCTGTACAACGCCCAGGCCAACACCTGGAAGCTCGGCGGGCTGAACTAGCGTCCACCGTTGCTGCAAACGCCGGGCTTACTGACGCGTGGATTGCCCTTCCAGCGTCGCCACTTCCCGTTTCGCGCCCAGGTCACGAAACAGCGCCAGCGCCTGATCACGCCACCGCATGGCGTCCGGAGCTCGCGTCGCCCGCTTCAGCTCCCACAGCTCGCGGCACGCCTCGGCTTCGAGCAACCTCACGCGAAACCGCTGGGCCACCTGTAACGCTTCGGTGAGCGCCGCTTCGGCGGCTTCCGCGTTTCCCGCCATGCGGTAGGCATAGCCCTGCCAGCGATACGCCTCCCCACGCTCCACCTCGTCGCCGATGTCGATGGAAATCGATATCGACAACTCACAGTTCCGCACGGCTCTCTCGTATTCCTGCCGCGCCACGAGGACCTCGGCCTGATTCAGGAGCACATTGGCGACCATCGGTCGGTGGCCGAGCAACTCGGACAGCCCGAGGCACTGCTCGTAGGCGTCCCCCGCCGCTTCCCACTCCTCGCGGTCGGCGTAGATCATGCCCAGGTTCTTCAGCGCCAGCGCTTCACTTGCCCGATCGTTGTGATCACGAAACAGCGAGCGCGCCCGGAGATAGTGCCATAGCGCGCTCTCGAGATCGCCCTCGATGTTCGCGATCACGCCCAGGTTCAGCAGAAACCGCCCGATCAGCACCGGGTCGTCCGTCCGCTCCATGGCCACCTGGTACGACGCCCGCGCCTGGGCATACTCGCCGCGCGCGTAGTGCACGGCGCCAATTCCATTTTCAGCGCGCGCCTCCAGATCGCGGCGTTCCGCCGCCCGGGCAGCAGTCCGCGCCCGCTCGTACAGCGTCAGCGCATGATCGTATCGCCCCTGCCTCCAGTCCACGCGGCCCAGCCGGAAATACCCTTCCGCCGCGTACCCGGGGTCGGCCTCGCCAGCCACCTGGGCATACGCCGCCGCGGCCTGCACATAGTCGCCCCGTTCCTCGGCCGCCTCGCCGGCGGCGAGTGCGGATTCGAGACCGGGACGCTTGTTGAATGCCGTCATCGACATTGAGAGACCGGGCCAACAGCGGGTGTCATCAGAATGCGATCGAGTACGATGAGAAATGTCCGATGGTCGTGGCCACGGCGTGCCCATCGAACGTCGCGCCGAGCGTCTCGAGCACGTTGCCTGCGTCATCAAGGTACACCACGTGACTTGGCGTCCTGTCCCCCACATTGCAACCGGCGGTGGTCAGCACCAGGGTCGCCCGCTTCGCGAACTGCAGCCCCTGCGGCTCGAAGTGGATGTCGGCCAGCGTGTCGGCCGGGATCGTCGCCGTGATCAGCGTCGGCTCGGCCACCGCGCCCGCCGGAATGACCAGCCGGTCGAGGCCCACGACGATCACCGCTCCGGTCGGTCCAGCCATCGCGCTCGCGGTCGCGGTGCCGTGCGCGCTGCACGTGAGCAGGTCCGGAACATTGCCGTCATCCCCGCCCGAGGATCCCACATCGCTATGGATACCCCTCGAGGCAGATGCCGGTCCGCCCGCCGGAAGCGTCAGATCGCGGCACCCGGCCGCCAGGACAACCGCCATACCGGAAAGCGTGAGAACGAAGAGTCGAACGCGTGGCAACATGCGGAACTTCTCCATATGAAGAGTCTGTACTATGCGAGGAGCCATTCAGAGCGCCAGCGCCGGCGACCGCAGGCCGCTGCGCGACACCTGCGGCGACGCGTTGGCCTGACGCACCTGGCGCAGCATGGCGCGCAGCACGAACGCCGCGCCGCCCCGGCGACGGATGTCCCCGGGGGTGGAATGCAGATACCGTTGACATACGTTTCGAAACGCGCTTCCCGACGGGAACCCCAGGCTGGCCGCCACCCGATCGGCCGTCCGATGCGGGTCCTCGAGCATTCTCGCCGCAACGATCAGCCGCCCCCAGGTGAGTAGCCGCCGCGGCGGCGGGTAGCCGGCCGCTGCCAGACGGTGGCTCATCGTCCGCCGCGGAAGCGCCAGGAACCGCGCCAACCCCTCCGGCGACAAACGTTCATGAGCCCGCGTGATCACCAAAAGCACGGCATCACGTACGCTCACGTCCACTTCGCCCAGCGCCAGGCGTACCTCCCCGCCCAGGCTCCGGGACTCCGCCCGCTCGACCCGTGATAGGATCTGCCGAGGGGTGTCGTCGTGGTCCGCGACGATGAGCGCATCCATGCCCAGACGACCGGCATCGAATACGTCGTGGATTCGGTCGAGCGTGATCGTGGAATACGTGAGCAGCGACAGCCCTGGCCATCGCTGCTTGAGCTGCCGGATGCGCTCGAAGTTCGCCTCGCCGGTCGCGTACAAATCCACCACCGCAATACGCACCGGCTGCATCTCGCACGCCTCCGCCAACGCGTCCCATGTCGCGCACGGCACCAGTTCGTGTCGGTCGCGAATGGCGGCGCGCAGGCGTTGCAGATGTCCCGCCTGCGGCAACAGCGTGGCAATTACGCCCAAACGACCCCCACATCGGCGTGGTTGAATCGGCATCCCCCGGGCCGTTCGCCCGGAGTTCGCCTCTACGGTAGGGGCAGATGACCATCACCAGCAAGGCCGAATATCACACAATGTGATGGTCTATGCCTGTGTCGTGATGGCCAGGATCACCTGAGGCGTTACCCTCGTGATCAGATCTTCGTAGCACCAATGACCCGCGGTCCGAACCGCTCGAAGTATTGGCTCCTCATTTCGACCTTTCGTTATGGCTCTCTTCAACGCGACGCGCAACCGTACACACGTAGTCTCCCTGTTGGGAGACGACGATCACGCCTCACGCGTCATGTTGTCCCGTCAGCCTGCACGTAATTCACGCGCCCTCCGGGCTCGCGCGGGCTTCTCGCTCGCCGAGGTCCTCGTGGCCCTCGTCATCCTCACGGCCGCGCTCCTCGGTCTCGCCCTGTTCGTGTCCCGGATGGCGCACGCCACGAGTGACTCGCGACTCCTCGGCACCGCCACCGAACTCGTCACCAATCGGATCGAGAGCATCAAGTCGATCACCAACTACGCGTCCATCGACACCTGCGCGATCACCGAGTCCACGATCGCCGGATCCCCGGACTATGTCGGCTTCAAGCGCCAGACACTGGTCAAGCACGTCGGTGGCGGCGTTGCCGATTCCGTGGACTACCGCATCGTCACCGTCATCGTCACCGATCCGGTGATGTCGGCGCCGGTGAAAAAGACCACCGCCATCGCGGCCTTCTAGGGAACCCATATGTCGCCCCGACTCCAGGCCCGCCGCGGCTTCACCCTGGTCGAAGTCATCGTCGCCATGATGCTGCTGATGGTCATCATGGCCACCACGGTGCAGACCTTCCGCAAGAGTTCGAATCTGCTCGGCGCCCAGGGCGGACGCCTCGAGGCGCAGCAGAACGCCCGCTTCGCGGTCACCACCCTGGACCGTGACCTGCGGGTCGCCGGCGTGGGTACGGTGGCCGGCCAACCACTGCTCGTGGAAGCCGACACCACCGCCATCGTGTTCAACGTCGACCTCATCTCGCGCACACTGGGCGACGTCGGCGCCGTGTACGTGGACACCAATGCCGATTCCAATTCGGTGTCCGCCATGAAGTCCGTCAACAAGCTCCTCCTCCCGGGCATGTCGGTCTTCTACCCCAACTCCACGTACGTGCAGCCGAGCGGCACGGTGAGCGGCGCCGAAACGATCGCCTACTACCTCGGAAAGGACACCACCTCGAGCTACAGCAACCAGTACAACCTGTACCGGCGGGTGAACGCCACGGCGCCGCAGATCATCGCCCGGGGCATCCAATACACGGCCGGGGACACGGTCTTCCAGTTCTTCAAGGAAGACACCACGGGCAAGCTCACGGCGATTCCCATGTCGTCGCTCCCGCTGTACCACAAGGCCACGATTCACGGGGCCATCTCCGACACCGGCAAGTTCGCGCTGGTGGACAGCGTCACGATGGTGAAGCTGAAGCTCGTCGCCGTGTATCATGACCCGAAACAGCCAACCAGCATCGTGACGCGGACCATCCGCAGCACGCTCCGCATTCTCAACGCCGGCCTCGTGAATGCCACCACGTGCGGCAATCCCCCGCTCGGCGTGACCGTCAGCTACACCACCTCGACGGCCGGCGCGTCCACGCCCTTCATCACCCTCACGTGGCCGGCGTCGGGCGACGACGGCGGCGGCGAGAAGGACGTGGAGAGCTACGCGATCTACCGACGCCCCCCTGGCATTCCGACGTTCAACCAACCCGTGGCCAGTGTTCCGGCCGGGTCGGCGACGTATTCGTGGACCGACAACAACGTGGCCTCCGGCGACAATTGGGTCTACGGCGTGTCGGCGCAGGACTGCACGCCATCCAGCTCGCCCATCGGCGCGACCGGCACGATCGTCGTGCCATGAGAGGAAGGAATCCTATGCGCTCACATCGTACCACCTCGCGCGCCCGGTTGGCGCACACCCGGCTCCGCCCCTCACATGGCGCCCGGAATCGGCCCGGCTTCGCGCTGGGCCTGGCGCTCATGTTCACGCTGGCCATCGGGGCGCTCGCCACCTCGGCCATCGTGCTCTCGTCCAACGCCACGCTCATGGCCAAGGCCACCGACCGGCAAACGGAGATGCGGTACGCGGCCGAAGCCGCGCTGCAGATTGGCAAGAGCCGGCTCAACTACGATCCCGCCTCGCTCCCCGACAGCGGAGAGACTCAGATCATCACCAACCAGCCGGTGTACGCGGCCGACGGCACGACGCTGCCCAACGTGAGCGTCAACGTCTGGGTGGGCCCCACGGGATCCACCACCGGCCAGTTCGGCCGGTTCGCCAGCGTGGTTGCCCAGGCCGTGGACAACCGCGGCTCGGGGTTCGTCCGGCGACTCGAATTGGATCAGGAGAGCTTCGCCAAGTTCGCCTACTACACCAACTCCGAGACCTGCTGCGGCGGAGTGACCATCTACTTCAACAGCGGCGACGAACTCTGGGGACCCGTCTATTCCAACGACGTCATCCACATCGGAAGCGGCGGCGCCAAGTTCCATAGCGACGTCAGCACGGCCCAGACCATCAGCGGCATCGGCTACGGCACGTTCCTCATGGGGTATCACCAGAACGCCCCAAAGATCTCGCTGCCTTCCACGGCCAATCTCGCCAGCCTCACGGGATACGCCGGCCTTGCCGGGTATGCGTTCACTCCACCCACCAGCGGCGATGAGACCACGGTCCGACAGCGCGTCGAGTTCGTGGCCACCGACATCATGGGCACCGGCGATTCACTGGCCATCCAGGATGGCTTCTTCCGCGTGTACACCGCGAACTCTGGCCAGACCGCGTGGCTGCGCGGTGACGCTGCCAACGAGACCAAGAACTGCGGCGACTGGCATGTGGTCAACGGCGTGAGCGTGTTCTTCCCGATCTCCGTGCACAACACCACCTGGTTCAAGAGCGCGATGTTGACTGCGAACGGCGGCACGATGAACTCCACGCAGGCCAACAGCGAAGGCTCGGCGTCCGCCTCCACGATCATGGGGCATGCCAATGCCCGCTGCTATCTCGGCGGCGATCCGCACCTCGTGGCCGTGGCGCGCACCACGAGCATCCTCGACCCCGGCACCGGATCCAACTACACCACCAACGCCATCCAGAAGGGCGGCAGCGATACGACGTTCACGCCCAAAGACCAGTATGGCGCATGGTCGCTCTATTCCAACTCGCCCAACGCGGCCGTCTCCGCCAGGCGCGTCGACGCCAAGTATCTGTTCCCGCTCTACCGCGGATACAACATCAACGTCAAGGGCGTCGTCACCTTCGCCGGCACGGTAGGCGTCAGCGGCACGCTCCGCGGGCGGGAAACCATGTATGCCAAGGGCGGCACGATCGTGATCCTCGACGACATGCGAGACGCCGACGATCCAGCCCTCGGCACCTGCGCCGACATCCTCGGTCTGCTCGCCGACAACAACATCGTCGTGGCCGACAACGCCATCAACACCCCGCAGAGCTTCACGGGGTCGTACAAGTCGTTCGACGATTCGCATGACCTGTACATCCAGGGCGTGCTCATGGCGCTCAACACGTCGTTCATGGTGCAGAACTACACCACCGGTCCGAGCAGCGGCCAGACGTGTGCCGGCAACTCCGACGGCCGCGGCTGCCTATACCTGACCGGCGGGCTGATCCAGCAGGACCGCGGCCCCGTGGGTTACAGTTCCGGCCAGGGGTACATCAAACAATACAGCTATGACCGCTGCGCCGCGGTGAACCCGCCCCCGTACTTCCCCACCACGGGCAGGTTCCAGGATAACCGGTACTTCGAGCTCAATCCCGTGGGCTTCAACGTTGTCTCGCTGTTCCAGAGCCTCACCCCGGGCCCCTGAGCGCACCTCGGTCCAGATGCACGTGGAACGCCCGCGACCTCGCGTCGCGGGCGTTCGTCGTTCCGCACCGCGGCCTCCGACCAACGCCGGGTATCGTTCACCATGTCTTTACAGATTACGGACACCAGAACGGCTACCAATCCGTAGGGAACGGTGTCTAAGTGCCTGAGGCCCGTGTCTCGCGCCCCGCATCCCTTCACCCTTGCGGAACTGTCCCATGACGGAATCCACCCGACTGCTGAGCCTTGCCGAGGATGATCCACACGGCGACGCGCTCCGTCCCGACGTTTCAAACCGCGACCGGGCCGGCACCGCGCCGTCCCGCGTCGATTCCATCGCCCGCACGGTGTTCGAACTGCTGCGCGCCGAACGCCAGCGCTCTCGCATCGTCGTGCGCTCCGAACGCCGCCTGCTCTTCCTCCGCCAGGAGGAGATCGAATGGGTGGAGGCCGCCGGCAACTACGTGCGGCTGCACGTCCGCGGCAGCGCGCACGTGCTCCGCCAGAGCATGAAGAACATGGAGACGCGGCTCGACCCCGCCGTCTTCGTCCGCATCCACCGATCGGCCATCGTCAACGTCGACCGCATCCGCGAGCTGCAGCCCTGGCTGCACGGGGAATACGTGGTGATCCTCGACGACGGCACGCGGCTCTCGGCCAGCCGCGTGTTCAGCGACCGCCTCGACGCGCTGATCGGCTAGACCGTCCGCCCCAATTCGAACGCCAGCCCGTCGGCGAGCAGCGGGAACCGGAACTGGAACCCCAGCTCTCCCAGACGCCGCGGCAGCGCCCGCTGGCTGGCGAGCAGCGTGCTCTGCGCCATCTCCCCGAATGCCAGCCTCAGGGCCACGGCCGGCACCGGCAGCACCGCCGGCCGGTGCAATGCGCGCCCCAGGAGCCGCGCGAATTCCGCGTTGCGCGCCGGATGCGGCCCCACCACGTTCACCGGCCCTGCCGCCTCCTCCGCGCCGAGCAGGAACAGCACCGCCCGCACGAAATCCTCCCGCGTGATCCAACTCATCCACTGCCGCCCCGTCCCGATCGGCCCCCCCACGCCGGCCCGGAACAGCGGCAGCATCTTGGCCAGCGCGCCGCCATCCTCCGCCAGCACCAACCCGGTCCGAAGCTGCACCACGCGCACGCCCACGTCGCGCGCCGGATCGGTGGCCCGCTCCCACTCCGTGGCCACTGCGGCCAGGAAGTCCTTGCCCCGCCCGCTGCGCTCGTCCAGCACCTCGTCCCCGCGATCACCGTAGATCCCCACCGCCGAGCCCGACAACAGCACGCGCGGACGATCGCGCGCGCCGACCATCGCCCGCGCGATCGTCTCCGTGCCCCGCACCCGGCTCTCGCGAATGCGACGCTTGCGCTCCCGCGTCCACCGCTGCGCGATCGGCTCGCCGGCCAGATGAACCACCACGTCGATGCCCGACAGGGCCGCCGGATCGAGCCCGCCGGCCTCGGGGTTCCACACGATGCCGTCGCGCGCATCGGCCGTGCGCACCAGGCGCCGCACCACGTGCCCGGCATCCTCCAGACGGCGCTCGAGATGGCGCCCCAGAAATCCCGACGACCCCGACAGTGCGATCTGCATACGCTGCGAATTACGGTGTCGGTACCGCATTGTCCACGGCCTGCCCAGGCCGCGCGCCCACCCGTCCCGGCATCGCAGCCCCGCCGGCGGGCCGTTCGCGTCCCCTCCCGGGAACCCGAACGGCGGCCGGGGCATAGATTAGGTGATGGATCAAACATTCCGGGTGGGGGGTACTGTCCCGCACCCTCGTCATGGCGTCGGTCGCGCGCGCGCTGCGCGGCCGCTGACATCCCTCCGTCCTGGGCTCCGATGCTCGTTCACGCCGTCCTCGCACTGACGTTATCCACGGGCGCGTTCGCCGACACCACGCCGCCGAACCCGGTCCCGGTGAGAGACTCGCAGCCCGCGGCGCCGTTCGTCGTCCCGGCGCCGCGCGACACGGTGCGCCGGAGGCCGCGTCCCCGCGCCATCGAACTCAGCGACGCGTACTACTCGCGCCTCGCGATCCACCGCGACATGAGCTACGCCATCTACCCGCTGTTCGCCGGCGAGTACGTCTTTGGCCGGCGCCTGTGGGCCGAGTCGCGCAACGCGCCCACCTGGGCGATCACCGGACATCGCGTGTTCGCCACGGCGCTCGTCGGCGTGTTCGCCGTCAATACGGTCACCGGTCTCTGGAACCTCTGGGACTCGCGAAACGTTCCCGATCACCGGACCATGCGTATCGTGCACACGCTCACGATGCTGATCGCCGACGGGGCGTTCAGCTACGCCGGGAGCACGGTGGCCACGCAGGCCCAGAACAGCCTCGCCAAACGCCAGTTGCACCGCACGATCACGATCTCGGCGATGGGCCTCACCCTCGCCAGCAGTCTGATGATGACCTTCTTCAATCATTGACGCGCGGTCCGCTCGGCGGCCGCCGCGTGGACGTCACACATGATGCATGACACCGGGAGCACCCATGGGATGTGAGGATTGCGTGAGCCGGCGGGAGTTTCTCGCCAAATCGGCGCTCGCCGCCGCGGCCGCCGCGGTCGTCGTCGGATGCGGCAACGGGCAGATCGGGCCCACGGCCGTGACGGTTCCCAACGGCAACGGCTCATCGGGCGGCAATACGGCACCGGGCTTCAAGGTCGGCAACTACGCCGGGCTCGCCACCGTCGGCCGACTCGTCCAGGTGGACAGCTACCGCGCCGTCAAACGAACCGGAGCCGCCACCTTCGCCGCCTACTCCATGGTCTGCACCCACCAGGGCTGCCTCACCGTCCTGCAGAGCAACGCGTTCTACTGCCCCTGCCACGGGGCGTCGTTCAACAGCAGTGGCCAGGTCACGCGCGGGCCCGCCAACCGGGCCCTCACGCAGTACAGCACCTCCTATGACGCGACCACCGACCTGCTGACCATCGGGTCGTGACGTCGTGACACGCCACGCGCACGACCCGCGAACGATTCCGGACCTCCACGCGTTATCCAACGTCGCGCGAGCCGCCCGGCTCGTGCCGCTCCATCCACCCGGCGCCTCAGTGCAGACCCGGACCCAACACCTCTCCCTATGATTCTCGCCGCACCCGAGTTGGTGGTACACCTGCTGAAGCCCTGGGCCGAGTTCTACGACCGTTCCAAGGTGGTGCCCACGGTGGTCACCTTCCTCCACGTTGGCGCGCTCGTGCTGGCCGGCGGCTTCGCCCTGTCCACCGACCGTGACACGTTCCGCGCCATCAAGGCCGGCGACTCGGTGCGCGCCCTGCACCTCGAGGACATGGGTACCGTGCACGCGTGGGTGATCGGCGGGCTCGCCGTTTCGGCAATCTCGGGACTGCTGCTGTTCGCCGCCGACGTCAAGACGTTTTTCGGTTCCTGGGTGTTCTGGACCAAGATGGCGCTGATCGTCGCGCTCCTCGTCAACGGCTACGTCATGCAGCGCACCGAACGCGGGTTGCGCGAGGGCACGGCCAATGGCGTCGAGCGTTGGGCCACGCTGCGGCGCACCGCGCTCGCGAGCATCGGCCTCTGGTTCACCATCTCACTCGCCGGCATCATCCTGGCGAACATGTAATGCGCATTCTGGAGAATGGAGTGATGGATACGAAGCACGTTCCCGGCGGCGTCGACGACGCGTGTGCAGGCTGCGCGGTGGGAGGACGCCGGCAGTTCCTGCGCGACGCCGCGGTCATGGTGGCCGGCACCCTCGTCGCGCTGGGCGCATTGCCCGCCAACGCCGCCGCGCTCGAGACGCGGTTCATCCGCGCCGTGCACAGCGGCGACCAGCTCAAGAGCTACGCCATCCCCGGCACCGACAGCGTCAACATCGATCAGGACCAATCGGTCATCATCGCGCGCACCCAAGGCAAGCTGTTCGCGTTCTCGCTGGCCTGTCCGCACCAGAACACCGCCCTGCGGTGGGACCCGGCGGACCAGGAATTCCATTGTCCCAAGCACCACTCCGAATACACGGCCGACGGCGTGTTCATCGACGGGCGCGCCACGCGCAGCATGGACCGCTTCGCCGTGCAGAAGAACGGCGGCAACGTCACGGTGGATCTGGACAAGCTGTATCAGGAAGATTCGGATCCCGACCTCTGGAAGGCCGCCTTCCTCACGCTGTAACGCGCGGCGGAGGGGTCGCTGGTCGCGCCCCCTCCGCCCGTCGCCGGCGCTCACTACCTTTCCTCCATGTTGCTCGGTGTAGCAGGCATGGTGGGGTCCGGCAAGACGACCCTCGCGCGCGCCCTCGCGTCCCGCTTCGGCCTGCAATTGGCCCTCGAGAGCGTGGATGACGAGAACCCCTGGCTCGACCGGTTCTACGCGGGCCCCGACGGCATGCGTGCCTATGGCATGCACCTCCAGCTCCACTTTCTCGCCACGCGATTCGCCGCCATGCGCCGCATCGTCGGTACCGGCGGCAGCTGGGTGCTCGACCGCACCTGGTATGAGGACGCCGAGGTGTTCGCCCGCGGCCTGTTCGAGCAGGACCTCATGAGCCCCGACGAATGGCGGCTCTACCAGCAGCTCTACGCCGAACTGCTGCACGCACCCGCCGCGCGCCCACCCCGCCTCCTCCTTTACCTGCACGGACCGCTCGAGACGATCGTCGAGCGCATCGCCACCCGCGGCCGTCCCAAGGAGCGAGACACGGATCCGGAATACTGGCGCGCCCTCCACGGCCGCTACGAGCGGTGGATCGCCGGGTTCCACCACTGTCCGGTGCTGCGCCTCGACGTGCGCGAGTACGACCTCGTCGCCGATCCGGACGCGATCGACGACGTCGCGGCGCGTGTGCGCAGCCGCCTCGATGAAGAGCTCCCGCAAACCGAGCTCTGGCCCGCGCACCACCACCGGTCGGACCGCCGCGCCTCCTGACGGAGAACGCCGAGCCACGGGATGTGTATCATTCCACAGCCTGCATCGCCCGCGTCATCGAGGACCGCCCCATGCCCATGCCATCTTCCAGCCTTTTTCGCGCGATAGCCTTGGCCGGCGCAGTGATGACTGCCACGGCCTGCTCCGATCGCCGAACCGCCGAACGTGCCGATTCGGACCTCTCGCACGATCTAGCCTTGGCTGGGCAGATGAATGGCCAGCCGGCCCTCCAGGACACCGCCGTAGCCAACCAGGCGCAGCCGCAGCCCGCCCCACCGCCGGCATCCGCGAGCACGCCGGCCTCGGCACCACAGCCGGCGGCCACCGTCGCGGCGCCGCCGCCAGACACGCAGCCGGCCCAACAGCCGGATTCGACGGTCATCGTTGGCGCGGCGCCGGCGCCGGCCCCCATCGCCAGAGTCATCGACACCGGCACGCAACTCGCGCTCACTTCGGGAATGCGCGTCTGCACGGGCACCAACAAGGTGGGCGACAAGCTGGTGGCCACGGTGACCAGTCCTGTCACCGGGTCCGGCGGCGCGATGGTTCCCGCCGGATCGCGTGTCGTGCTCGAGGTGGCGCAGGTGGGACCGGCAGACTCGCCCGACGGCGGCGGGATCGTGTTCAAGCCCGCCGCCATCTACGTCGGCGGCGTCGCCTATCCCGCCACCGGGGACATCGTATCCACCACGCCGCCGCAGCGGGTCGAGGCGCCATCCACCGGCCCTTCGGACAAGGAAAAGGTCGTGGGCGGCGCGATTGCCGGCGCCATTCTCGGCCAGATCTTCGGCCGCAACACCAAGTCCACGGTGATTGGCGCCGCGGCCGGCGCGGCCACCGGTGCGGTCGTGGCCAAGGCGCAGCAGAGCTATCAGGCCTGCCTGCCGGAGGGTTCCGCGCTCACGCTCACGCTGAGCTCCCCCGTGACCATGAACTGAGGCATTCCATGGATCTCCGCTACCCGATTGGACGGTTCGAACGCCCCGCGCAACTCACCCCGCCGGAGCGCAGCGCGCTGATCGACACCATCGCCGCGACGCCGGCCGCCCTCCGCGCCGCCGTCCGAGGCCTGTCCGGCACCCAGCTCGATACACCGTATCGCCCCGAAGGCTGGACGGTGCGGCAGGTCGTGCACCACGTCCCGGACAGCCATCTCAACTCGTACGTGCGGTTCCGGCTGGCGCTCACCGAGGAGCAGCCCACCATCAAGCCGTACGACGAGGCTCGCTGGGCCGAGTTGCCCGATGCCAAGGGACCACTCGTCGCCGAGTCGCTGGCGCTGCTCGAGGCGCTGCATGCGCGGTGGGTGTCGCTGCTGCGCGCCATGACGCCGGCCGAGTTCGCGCGCACGCTCGTGCACCCCGAACGTCCGGGTGCGCCGATGTCCCTCGACACGATGGTCGCGCTCTACGCCTGGCACGGGCGCCATCACGTGGCGCACATCACCGCTCTCCGCGAGCGGATGGGCTGGGCCTGAGGTCAGTGCCGCGCGGGCGGCGCTGCTACGCCGCCGACTCCGCGCCTTCCTCGCCCAGATCCTTCACCGCCTGGAGCATCTTCACCAGCACCGCGCGGGCGTCGCCATAGATCATGTTGCAGTTATCGGCGTAGAACAGTTCGTTCTCCACCCCGGCGTAGCCCTTGCCCTGGCCGCGCTTGATCACGTAGACCTGGTGGGCGTAATCGACGTTGAGGATCGGCATCCCGTAGATGGGCGACGTCTTGTCCGTGCGCGCCGCCGGATTCACGACGTCGTTCGCGCCGATGACCAACGCCACATCCGTGCTGGAGAACTCATCGTTCACTTCGTCGAGCTCGGCGATGAGATCATACGGCACGCCCGCCTCGGCCAGCAGAACGTCCATGTGGCCCGGCATGCGGCCCGCCACCGGGTGGATGGCGAACTTCACCTCGACGCCGGCGGCCTGCAGCGCCTTCACGAACTCATACAACTTCTGTTGCGCCTGCGCCGCCGCCAGGCCATAGCCCGGCACGATGATCACCTTGCCCGCGTACCGCATGGCCACGCCGGCGTCGCTCGCTTCCACCGGCTTCATCCGCCCCTTGATCTCGCCGTGATGCTCCAGGCTGACGTCGCCGAAGTTGCTGAACAGCACGTTGCTCACCGAGCGGTTCATCGCCCGCGCCATCAGCAGCGTCAGCAGCGTGCCGGCCGATCCCACCACCATGCCGGCGATCATCAGCGCGGGGCTCTGCAGCACGAAGCCGTCGAGCCCCACGGCCAGGCCCGTCAGCGCGTTGTAGAGTGAGATCACCACCGGCATGTCGGCGCCGCCGATCGGCATCGTCGCCATCACCCCGTAGAGCAGCGCCAGGCCGAAGAAGACGGCGATCAGCACGTGCGTCGGCACACCCGCCACGCCGACGGCCACCGCGATGCCCACGCCCAGCGTGACCAGCAGTGCGAAGGCGTTGTACAGGTGCTGGCCGTTCACGCGCCACGGCTTGTTGATGCGTCCGTCGAGCTTGGCCCATGCCACGAGCGACCCCGAGAACGACACCGACCCGATCACGGCGCCCACGAGCGTGACCGCCAGGTGCGTGGCGCTGTCGGGTCTGCCGCGGAGCAGTTCCACGGCCGCGATCGCGCCCGCCGCGCCGCCGCCCATGCCGTTGTAGAGCGCCACCATCTGCGGCATGTCCGTGAGGGCCACGCGCTTGCCGCTGCGCCATGCCCAACCCACGCCCACCAGCAGCGCCAGCAGCGTCAGCCCGAGGTTCGCCGCCAGGTGCGGCGCCGCCGCGTCGCTGATGCCGAACACGTAGAGGAAGCCGGCCAGCGTCGCGAGCAGCATGCCGTAGCCGGCCACGCGAATGCCCGATCGCGCCGTCACCGGCGACGACATCCGCTTGAGGCCGTAGATGAACAGGAACGCGGCCAGGAAGTCGGTCGCTTGGATGATCCAGACTGGGTTCATGGTCGCGTCCTTAGTGTTTGGCGGGACCGCTGGACTTGAACATCTCCAGCATGCGCTCCGTCACCACGTAGCCCCCGGCCGCGTTGGCCGCTCCGAGGAACACGCCGATGAATCCGATCACCTGTTCTGGCGTCGAACTGGCGTTGAGCAGGGCATACATCGCGCCCACCACGACGATGCCGTGCACGAAGTTGGAACCCGACATCAGCGGCGTGTGCAGGATGGCCGGCACCTTCCCGATCACCTCGTAGCCGGTGAATGCCGCGAGCATGAAGATGTACAGCGCGACGAACCCGACGATCCCCGTTTCCACGTTCATGAAGCTGTCTCCGTGCGCTAAGCCGATTCCACGGCCGCTCGGGCCGCTTCGTTCGTGATCTTGCCCGCATGCGTCAACGCCGTCTTCGCCACGACCTCATCCTCCCAATCCGGCGCGAGCGCCTGGTCCTTGACCAGCAACTCCAGGAGGTTCAGCACGTTCTTGGCGTAGAGTTCGCTCGCGTGTTCCCCGAGCAGCGACGGCACGTTCAGCGGTGCGGCGATCGTGATCTGTCCGATCCGGATCGTCTCGCCCGGTTTCGTGTATTCGCAGTTTCCGCCACCCTCGGCCGCCAGATCGATGATCACCGCGCCGTTCTTCATGCCGTCCACCTGCGCCTTGCTGATGAGCTTCGGCGCGGGCCGGCCCGGCACCGCGGCGGTGGTGATCACCACGTCCGCTTGCTGGATGTGCCGCGTCAGCGCCGCCGCCACCTTCTCCTTCTCCTCCGCCGTCAGCTCGCGCGCATAGCCGCCTTCGCCGCGCGCGTCCACGCCGGTGTCCACGAACTTCGCGCCCAGCGACGCCGCCTCTTCGCGCGTCTCGGGCCGCACGTCGTACCCCTCGACCACCGCGCCCAGGCGCCGCGCGGTCGCGATCGACTGCAGCCCGGCCACGCCCAGCCCGATCACGAGCACGGTCGCCGGCCGCAACGCGCCGGTGGCCGTCGTCATTCGCGGCAAAATGCGCGGAAGTTCGGTGCCGGCCAGGAGCACGGCGTAATATCCGGCCAGCGCCGCCTGGCTCGACAGCGCGTCCATCGCCTGCGCGCGCGTGATCCGCGGCACCAGCTCCATGGCGAAGCAGGTGATCCGCCGGTCGCGGAGCAGCTTCACGAGCTCGGGCTCCCGGTGGGCGTACACGAACGAGATCAGGACGGCGCCTTCCTTCATCGCGCGCGCGACCTCGAGCGACGGCGGCTGCACGGCCAGCACGAGGTCCGCATCACCGACCAGGCTCGACACATCCGTGGCGATGGTGACGTTCCGGTAGGCGTTGTCCGGCAGGCTCACCGCCGCGCCCGCGTCGGCCTGCAACCGAACCTCGGCGCCGAGCTTCACCAGCTTGTCGACGACGGCCGGCACCATGGCCACACGCCGCTCGCCGGCCCGGGTCTCTTTCAGTACCGCGACTTTCAGTGACATCAAACGCTCCATCGATCCGGTGCTGGTGGGCATGGCCGGTCCTTCGCCGGCCGCGCCGCTCGCCTCGTCCCCCGCCAACCAGGCTGGAAGACACCGACTGCCCACGCCCGTCGGCAGAGCCCCGGACCTGGATCGGCTCCGGGCACAACCGGCCGGAGCCGGCGACAGACCACCGTCATCTCGCGTTGAGCACCGCCGAGGGTACCGGCGGCAGGACGGGTAGGCGCACGAACTATAACATGATGCACCCGCCAATAGGGAGTTCCTGATCAAGCAGCACATCCCGCCACCCACTGTCGGCGAAAACCGAAGAAATCGTCGGACCGAAGACGACGGAATTCCTCCGATTCCCTGCTTGCGTCCGATCCGCGCGCCACATACCGCGGCGCGCCCAGCATCGCGCGGATCTGGCGCCCGACATCGCGTGTGTCGAGTTTGCAGCGGTGCGACTCGCCGTGGGATTCCTTCCGCCCGTCTCCTTCAGCTCATGCGACATCGATGACGTCCACACCGCGGCGAATCGCCCTCGCGCTCACGTTGATCGCCTTTGCCAGGGCGCTCGACGGCCTCATCGGATACCACGCCGACATCACGTCGGGCCAGTTCATCTCGCGCGTCGAGATGGCCGCCATCGGCTTCGAGGTCCTGCTCGGCACCGTGACCGTCGCAGGCACCCTCGTCGCCATCGGGAAACTCCGCGCACGGGTCACGTCGGGACCCGTCGCGTACCGCCGCCGGGAGTTCATCACCGGGTCGCTCGGCGCGTTCATCCTCGGGATGCTCGTATACCTGATCGTCTATCCGCCCACCGCGTGGGTGTTCTACACGACCATTGCCCTCGCCTTCGTATTCGGCATCCTGCTCCTGATCCCGATCGACCGCGCGGAAGCGCCGGGAGCCGTAGCGCTGCTCAACGCATGTTCCGGGCTCGCCGCGTGCGCCGCCGGATTCGCGATCACCGACGGCATCCTGATCCTCGTCGGCTTGCTCGCCGGATTGTCGGGGTTCATCGTGTGGCTGCTCGTGCGCAGACCGTAGGACGATTCGATTGGCGCGCAAGCTTCGGATAGCGCGCCCCGCCCGGCGCCCTAGTTTCAGTCGCGTGACCAGAACGCCGCCCTCCGCCCCCCGCATCCCATCCGCCGCCACCGCGTGGCGCGCCGTCGTCGAGCGCGACACGCGCTTCGACGGCCGTTTCGTGTACGGCGTCTCGTCCACCGGCGTGTTCTGCCGGCCGTCGTGCCCATCGCGGCAGCCGCGGCGAGATCGCGTGCGGTTCTTCGCCGACGCCGAGTCCGCGCGCACCGCCGGCTTTCGTCCCTGCAAGCGCTGCCGGCCTGGCTCGGAGCAGCCATCGCGCATGCAGGCCGCGATCGCGCGCGCCATCGCATACCTCGAGGCCCACGCCGATCGCCGCGTCACGCTCGGCGAACTCGCCGTGGAGACCGCGCTCAGTCCTTCTCACCTGCAACGCGGCTTCAAACAGACCGTCGGCATCTCGCCGCGCGAATACCAGGACGCGTTGCGCAAACGCCGCTTCGTGGAGCGGCTCCGCGCCGGAGATACCGTGAGTCGCGCCACCTATGAAGCCGGTTATGGATCGAGCAGCCGCGTGTACGGCCGCCGTGAAGTCCGCGCTGGCATGACCCCCGCCGTGTTCCGGCGCAAGGCCACCGGCCGCCAGATCCGATTCACCACGGTCGCCGTGCCACTGGGACGGCTGCTCGTCGCCTTCACCGACGAAGGCGTGTGCGCCGTGGAGCTGGGCGCCAGTGACGACGCGCTCGAACGCGTGCTGCGCGCCGACTTCTCGAACGCCGTCATCGCGCGAATCCATGCCGGCGCCAACGCGTGGGTGACGACGATCGTCGACCAGGCTCGCGGCCGGCCGGCCGCACACGCGGTTCCACTCGACGTTCAGGGCACTGCGTTTCAATGGAAGGTATGGAAGGCCCTGCAGCGCATCCCACTCGGCGAGACCCGGTCATACGCCCAGGTGGCGCGCAGCATCGGCAACCCCAACGCGGTGCGCGCCGTGGCCAGCGCATGCGCGCGGAATCCCGTCGCGGTCGCCGTACCGTGCCACCGCGTGGTGAAGAGTTCCGGCGAACTGGGCGGCTATCGTTGGGGCGCCGACGTGAAGGCCAAGCTGCTCGAACGCGAGCGGCTGGCGGCGCGCAAGTAGCCGGTTCTCGAGAGTATTCGCCGCGCTCGCCACGCCTGATCCGCTCGCGGCCCCCGGCGAGCCGGTTGCCGCCGGACTTGGCGGGGGTTAGTCTGACAAAATCCGTGCACGATGAATCGGAGGCGTCCGCGTGCAAACAACGCTGGCCGCGCTCGCCGTCCTGAGCGTCGGATACGTCCTGGCGTATTTCGTGTTCGACCGTCTGCGCGTCCGCTTCGGATACGCCGGTGGTGCGGAGTACGTCATCCTCGGATTCCTGCTCGGACCCAAGGTCTCCGGACTGCTCAGCGATACGGCCGTTCGGAGTCTGACCCCGATCGCCAGTCTGGCCATGGGCTGGCTCGGCATGTCGCTCGGCACCTACTTCCGGCTGCCGGAGTTGATGAAGCTCGAGGAAGGCGTGCCGCGCACGGCGTTCGCGGAGGCGATCACCACGTTGGCGATCGCGTTCGGACTCCTGTACACCGCGCTGCACTATCTGGCGGGACTGCCCATCGCACCCGCGGCCCTGCTGGCCTCCACCCTCAGCGCCATCGCCGCGCTCAGCGCGCCCGCGGCCATCGATGCGTTCGCCAGTCAACCCAGGTGGGCCGGCCATCCGCTGATGCCCGTCCTGCAATTCACGGCGCGAATCGACGGCCTGGTAGGCATCGTCACGTTCGGACTCGTGCTGGCGGTATTTCACCAGGGCGCGGTGGCCCCCTACATCCGTCCGCCGACCGCCACCGAATGGGCCGTCATCAACATCGCCGTCGGCGTCGTGAGCGGCGTCCTGTTTCACCTGTTCCTGGGGCGGGCGCCCTCCACCGGCAACCCCGACGATCGCAGCCAGCTGTTCGTCGCGCTCTCGGCGGTGATCGTGATCGCGAGCGGTGCGTCGTACTATCTGAATCTGTCGCCGATCTACACGAGCATGATCCTCGGGTTCGTGCTCGTCAATACGGGACGCGCCCACGAGGATGTGCGCCAACTGCTGCTCAGCACGGAACGCCCGGTGTATCTCGCATTGCTCATCTTCGCCGGCGCCATGTGGACCGCGCCCGATCCGCGACTGTTGTTCCTCGCCCCGGCGTTCATCGGCGTGCGTCTGGTGGCCCGCTACGTCGGCGGATGGGTGGCGGGACGGTGGGCCGCCGATCGCGCCGTCCGCGCCCCGGCGCTCGGCAGGGCGCTGCTCGCGCAGGGGGCCATCGGCGTCGCTCTGGCGCTCAATTACGGCCAGGTATATCCCTCGTTCCGCCCCAATCTGGTGCTCACCGCGGCGCTGCTGTCCGTGCTGGTGTTCGAGGGAATCGCCGCCAGTGAGACGGCCCGGTTCATCGAACGTCCGCCATTCGCCACGCCCGCCCAGCCCGTGCCCGACAACGAGCCCGTCACGTGATCCGCCGCATCCTGGTCATCCTGCTGCTGATCGGCGGGGCGGTGCTCATGGAACCGCTCCGCGTGCCCACCGAGGGCGTGATCGCGCCGCGTTCGCTGTTCATGTTCGGCCTCCTGCTGCTCACCGCCGATTCTCTCGGGCTCCTCGCGCACGAGATGGGGCTGCCCAGAATCCTGGGGTACCTCCTGGCGGGCGTGGCCCTCGGCCCGTCGGTCGGCGGGCTCGTGCCCGCCTCGGTGGTGAGCGACCTCTCGATGACCAACCGGCTGGCGCTCGGGCTCATCGGTCTGCTCGCCGGCGCGGAACTCCGGCTCAGCGACATCCGCGACCGCTGGAAACAGATCCTCGCCATCCTGGGCACGCAGACCGTGGTCGTGCTCGGGTTGATCGTCGCCGCGGTGGTGATCGGTCGCGACTTCGTTCCGTTCGTCGCGGGCCTGGACACGCGCCAGACGCTCCTCATCGCGTTCCTCTTCGCCACGCTGCTCACCGTCAACTCCCCCATCGTCACCATCGCCCTGTTGCGAGAGACCAGGGCCAACGGCCCCGTCGCCCGGACCACGCTCGGGGTGGTGCTCGTGGCCGACGTCGTGGTGATCTTCCTGTTCACCATCGCGCTCAGTCTCGCCCAGGCCGGCTTCACCGCCGGCCAGGTCCACGCGTGGACGATCCTCCGCGGCCTGGTCTGGGAAATCAGCGGGTCGTTCCTCGTCGGCGCGTTGATCAGTGTGCTGTTCACGCTCTATCTGCGTTTTGTGAAGCGGGAGATCGTGGTCTTCGCCGTGGTGATGGTCTTCGCCACCGCCGCGCTCGTCAGCGCGCTCGACTTCGAGCTGCTGCTCACCCTGGTCGTGGCCGGCTTCCTGATCGAGAACGTCGCGCCGGTTCGCGCCGAACCGCTCGTGCACGCCCTCCATCAGACCGCCAATCCCGTGTTCGTGATCTTCTTCGCGCTCGCCGGCGCCGACCTGCAGCTTCGTGAAGCGGCACCGCTCGCCGTCGTCATTCTCGTGCTCTCGGCGGTACGGCTCGTCGGGATCGTGATCGGCGCCGGACTGGGCGCCCAGTGGGCCGGGGCCGAGGAGCCGGTGCGGCGCTACGGCTGGATGGGGCTGGTGTCGCAGGCCGGCGTGGCGCTCGGACTGGCGACGCTGGTCGCCGACCGCTTCCCGGACGTCGGTCTCGCGATGCAGTCCACCGTGATCGGGGTCATCGCCGTGAATGAGACGCTGGGACCGATCCTCTTCCGGCGGGCGCTGAGCCGCGCCGGCGAGATGGAGCCCCGCGCCGACGCGGCGAATGCTCCCGATGCGCCACTCGCCGTGCCCGCCGTAGCCACAGCGAGCAGCGCCACGTCGGAATGAGCGACGAACCGTCGCACGATCCCGGCGCGGCCGAAGCGATGCGCCGGAGTGAGGCCGCCGGCGCCGGCGAGATTCCGGTGCTGCGCGCCGCGCACGACGCCCACATCCGCATCGGCACCGCCAGTTGGACCGACCCCACCATGGTCGCGCCCGGCGTCTTCTATCCCGACGGCGTCGCCACGCCCGAAGCGCGGCTCCGCTACTACGCCTCGCGCTTCCCGCTCGTCGAAGTCGATTCCACCTACTACGCGATCCCCGCCCGGCGCATGGGCGCCATCTGGGCCGAGCGCACCCCCGAGCATTTCCTGTTCAATATCAAGGCGCACGCCCTCATGACCGGCCAGCCCACCGAGACGTCGCGCCTGCCCAACGCGATCCGCGAGGCGCTGCCCGGTTCGGTACGCGAGAAATCGCGCCTGTACGCCAAGGATCTTCCACCCGAATTGCTCGACCTGGCGTGGACCATGTTTCTGGATGCCCTCGAGCCCCTCCGGTCCGCCGGAAAGTTGGGGGCCATCCTGCTGCAGTATCCGCGCTGGGTGCGCCCCTCGCGCGCCAGCGCCGCGCTCATCGAGGATGCCCGACGCCGGCTCGGCGATCGCCCGGCGGCCGTCGAGTTCCGCCATCGCGACTGGCTCGCCGACGGCACGCGCGACCGCACGCTCGCCCTGCTCCAGCGGAACGGCTTGGCATACGTGTGCGTGGACGAGCCGCAGGGACTCGAGAGCAGCGTGCCGCCGGCGACCGCCGTCACCAACCGCCTCGCCATCGTGCGCTTCCACGGCCGCCGCGCCGCATTCTGGGAAGGTCCGGTGGCCAAGGTCAGCGAACGCTTCCGCTACCTCTACGACGCCGCGCAGTTGGACGAATGGCTTCCCCGCATCGCCGAGCTTGCCGACCGCGCCGAGGAGATCCACCTGGTATTCAATAATTGCTATGCCAATTATGGCACCACGAATGCCGCGGAGCTGGCGGGAATGCTGATTGACGGTAGGACGGTAGGAGAGTAGGACAGATAACCGCGTTCCGCAGTTATCCGTCCTACCGTCCTACGCCCCTACCGTCCTACTCCCCATACGGAATCCAGATGTTCTTCACCTGCGTCGCCGCCCGCAGAAATTCGCGTCCCTCGCCCTGGCTCCCGTCGGTCCAATCACGCTCGCGCCATGAACACCAGGTGCGCTTCATGTTCGACGCCGAGGCATGCTCCACCGTCTGCACGCCTTCCCGTGAACCGAAATACCACATGGCTTCCACATCGTCGTGCTCGGCCAGCACCTTGGCCAGCGCCAGCGCGCCGCCGGTGACGATGTTCACCACGCCCGCCGGCACATCCGACGTTTCCAGCACGCTGTAGAAATCGGTGGCCGAGAGCGGAAAGCGCTCCGACGGGATCGCGACCACCGCGTTCCCCGTCGCGACCGCCGGCGCCACCAGCGACACGAGGCCGAGGAGCGGGTGCGGCTCCGGACAGGCCATGCCGATCACGCCGATCGGCTCGTTCATCGCCAGCGCCACGCCGCGAATCGGCACGTTGTGCACCGCGCCGTCGTACTTGTCGGCCCACGCCGCATAGGTGAACAGCCGCGAGATCGAGGCCTCCACCTCCTGCCCCGCCGCGCGCTTGCCCACGCCAGTCATGGCGTCGATGCGCGCCGCGAATTCGTCGGCCCGCACGGCGAGATTCTCGGCGATGTAGTACAGGACCTGCGCCCGCAGGTGCCCCGTGGCCTTGCCCCAGCCCGTCCACGCCTTGTGGGCCGCCTCCACCGCGTTGCGGATGTCCTTGCGGTTGCCCTCTCCCACTTCGCCCACCACGCGCCCACCGGCGCCCACGATCCGGCGCGTGTAGGCCGCATCCGGCCGCGCCTGCTTGCCGCCGATGAACAGTTTGGGCGTCCGGTCGATCGCCGGCAGCGCGCCGCGCGCCGGCGTCTCGGCGCTCTGCCCCGCGCTCGACGCGGCACGCCTGCGCACCGAGCCCTTCGCGGGCGCATGGTGCTCCCACTCGGCCTTGAGATACTCCCACATCCCCTCGCGCCCGCCCTCCCGGCCGAATCCGCTCTCGCGATACCCGCCGAACCCGGCCGACGCGTCGAACATGTTCGTGGAGTTGATCCACACGACACCCGCCTTGATCTTCGGCGCGATGTCCAACGCGAGGTTGATGTTCTCCGTCCAGACACTCGCCGCCAACCCGTAGGGCGTGTTGTTGGCCAGCGCCACGCTCTCGTCGGGCGTCCGGAACGTCATCTCCACGAGCACGGGGCCGAAGATCTCCACCTGCGCGATCGTCGATGCCGGCTCCACGTCGGTGAACAGCGTGGGCGGATAGAAGTAACCCTCCGTGGGACACGCCCACGATGGCTGCCACATCGTGGCCCCTTCGGCAATTCCCTGGTCCACGAGTTGGCGAATCCGCTTCAATTGCACCGGCGCGACGATCGCCCCCATGTCCACCGCCTTGTCCAACGACGACCCCAGGCGCAGCGTCTCCATCCGCGCCCGCAACTTGGCGATCAGGCGGTCGGCGATCCCCTCCTGCACCAGCAGACGCGACCCCGCGCAGCAGACCTGGCCCTGGTTGAACCAGATCGCGTCCACCACGCCCTCCACCACACTGTCCAGGTCGGCGTCTTCGTACACCAGGAACGGACTCTTCCCGCCCAACTCGAGGCTCAGCTTCTTGCCGCTCCCGGCCGTGGCACGCCGGATGATCCGCCCCACCTCGGTGGAGCCCGTGAAGGCGATCTTGTCCACCTCCGGATGCTCCACGATCGCGCGCCCCGTGTCACCGTCGCCGGTGACGACGTTGATCACGCCGGCCGGAATGCCCGCCTGCTCCGCCACCTCGGCGAACAGCAGCGCCGAGAGCGGCGTGAACTCCGCGGGCTTCAGCACCACGGTGTTTCCCGCAGCGATCGCCGGCGCGATCTTCCACGCCAGCATGAGCAGTGGAAAGTTCCACGGGATGATCTGCCCCACCACGCCCACCGCGCCGTAGCCGGCGAACTCCGTTTCCATCAACTGCGCCCAGCCCGCATGATGGTAGAAATGCCGCGCTACCAGCGGGATGTCGATGTCGCGCGTCTCCCGGATGGACTTGCCGTTGTCCATGCTCTCGAGCACCGCGAACAACCGCGAGTTCTTCTGTACCTCGCGCGCCAGCGCGTACAGGAACCGGGCCCGGGCATGACCGCTCAGTCCCTGCCACGCCGGCAGCGCCCGCCGCGCGGCGGCCACCGCGGCGTCCACATCACGGGCGCTGCCCTGCGACACCCCGGCCAGCACTTCGGCCGTGGACGGATCGATCACGTCGAACGTCTTGCCGGGCTTGGTCCACTTGCCGCCGATGAAATGCCCGAACGCCCGGCCGTGCCGGCCGAGCCAGGCCGTCGCTTCCGCGCTGCTCTCGGGCGCCGGCCCATACTCCATCGTCTCGAAAATCGAGGAAACTGTCGCCATGGTCGGGGATTGCTGGAGCGCCGTGTGAACGCGTGAACGCTGTGTCCGTCCTACCGTCCTACCCTCCTACCGTCCTACCATATGGCTCACCCCATCGGCTGCCGGTACCCCGCGGCGTACCGCCCCGTGAGGAACATCTCCAACTGCCGTTCGATGTCGGTGAGCAACCCGCTGGCTCCGAACCGGAACAGATCAGCCCGCAACCACCGGCTGCCCAGCTCTTCCTTCATGAGATAGAGGAACTCCAACGCCTGCTTGGACGTGCGCACGCCACCCGCCGGCTTGAATCCCACGGCGTACCCCGTCGCGTCGAAGTACTCGCGGATCATGCGGCTCATCACCAGGGCAAACGGCAACGTCGCGTTCACCCCCTCCTTGCCCGTGGAGGTCTTGATGAAATCCGCGCCGGCCTGCATCGCCACCATGCTCGCCCGCGCCACATTGCCCAGCGTGGCCAACTCGCCCGTGGCGAGAATTGCCTTCATGTGTGCATCGCCGCAGGCGGCCCGAAACGCCTTCACCTCGTCGTAGAGCGCCTCGTAGTTGCCCGTGAGCACATGGCCACGCGTGATCACGATGTCGATCTCCCGCGCCCCCGCCGCCACCGACGCATGGATCTCCTCGATCCGCTGCTCCAGAGGACTGAGGCCGGCCGGAAACCCCGTGGACACCGCCGCCACCGGAATGTTCGTGCCGCGCAGCGCGTCCACCGCGGTCTTCACCATCGCGTGGTACACGCACACCGCGCCCACCGTGATCCCCAGATGCTCCACCCCCAGCCCACGCGCGATCTCCTCGCGCAGCGGGTGCGCCGCCTTGGCGCAGAGGCGGCGCACGTTGCCCGGCGTATCGTCGCCCGACAGCGTCGTCAGATCGATGAGCGTGATCGCCCGCACCAGCCACCCCGCCTGCCATTCCTTCTTCACGGTGCGGCGCGTGGGAATCGTCGCCGCACGACGCTCCACCGCGCTCCGGTTCACCCGGATCGAGCGGACGACGTCCAGATCGAGCGGCACGCCCGGATTCCGGTCCACGTGCCCCGACGGTGGCTTGGGGCGATCGGACGTGACCAGCACGGGCCGTGATCCGTGGCCGGCGTGCTCCGTCGATACGCGGGACGCCGGCTCGAGGTTGCGATTGGCGGTCATTGAAGCAGCTCGGCTACATCGCGGACGCCATGCCCGGATGGACCCTTATACTAATGTCGGCAAACCGCTTCCGCACCCGCCGCCCCGGGAACCGACGCGCCGGATGGCCCCGGCTGCGGGCCAGGTTACTCCTCGGTCAGCAGGCCCAGATGCAACGCGAACTGCACGTATTCCGACCGGTGCTGGAGTCCCAGCTTCTCCTGGATCCGCTGCTTGTACGTGTCCACGGTCTTCGGGCTGATGAACAGGCGCTCGCCGATCTCCGGCGCCGAATAGCCCTGCGCCACCAACCGCAACACGTCACGCTCCCGCTGCGTGAGCCGCTCGTACTTCGTGCGTTCGTCGATGTGCTCGGCCTTCTTCCGCAAGCCGCCCGCCAGCACCCGGGCCGCCGACGGCTGCAGATACGTGTCGCCGTGCGCCACGGCCCGCACCGCGTCCACCAACTCCCGGTCCGCCGCGCTCTTCTGCAGAAATCCGCTCGCCCCGCTCTCCAGCAGCGGCACCAACGCTTCGTCGGGCGAGTGCATCGTGAGGATCAGGATCTTCGTCCGCGTGCCGGCCGCCGAGAGCGTCTTGGTCGCCTCCGCTCCGTCCATCTGCGGCATCGACAGGTCCATCACCAAGACGTCCGGATCGAGCTTCTCGGTCATCGCCACCGCATCGGTGCCGTTGGCCACCTCTCCCACCACCTGGATGTCCTTCGCTCCGCCGAGCACCGCCTTCAACCCGGCGCGGACCACCGTGTGATCGTCCGCCAGGACGACGCGAATGATGTCGTTTGTCACTGATTCAATCCCTCTTGCACGGTGGTCGTCGCGACCACGCTGGTTCCGCTTCCGGGGGCACTTGAAATCTGCAGATCGCCGCCCGCATGTGCGAGCAACTCCCGCGCCCGGAAGATCCCGATCCCCGTCGATGTCCGATCCGCCGCCGCGACGTCAAACCCCCGCCCGTCGTCCTCGATTTGCAGCCGGATCGTATGGTCCTCACGCGAAAGGCTGAGCCACACGGATCCTGCATGCGCATGCGCCTCCACGTTCCGTACCGCCTCTTCCGCCACCCGATACAGCGCCGTCACCAGCGCCAGCGGCAACGGCGTGTCCACCCCATCCGACGTCACGCTGACGTCGAGATTCGTGCGCCGCGACACGCGGCGCCCCAGCGCCTCCAGCGCCGCCGGCAGCCCGAATTCCCCGAGCAACCCGGGATACACCGACTCGGCCACGCCCTGCACCTCTTCCACCATGTGCGAGGCGATGTCTCGCGCCGCCGACAGCATCGGCGCCACGTCGGGGTCGCGGCATTCGCGCATCGCGGCCGCCAGATGCATCGTCAGCGCCGACAGTTGTTGCGCGGTGGCTTCCCGCAGTTCGTCGGCGATCCCCGCCCGCTCCGCCTCGCGCACCCGCAGACTCTGCCGCACCAGATGCCGGATCCGCGCCCGGTCGCTCTCCACCCGGCTCAGCAGCCGGTTGAACGTTTCGCCGAGCCGTGCAATCTGCCGGTCGGCGATCGCCGACCCCGGCACCCGCGCCGAGAAGTCCCCTTCGGACACCCGCTGAGCCGCGTCCTGAAGCCCGTCCAGCGGCAGCAGAGCCAGCCGCACCAACAGGGCATTGGCCACGAAGCTGATCGTCAACGCGAGACAGACCAGGGCGAACAGTCCCGGATGTCCGAATACCGCCGCCGCACTCATCGCCGCGACCGCGATCAGCATGTTCGCGCCCAACAGCTTGCCGATCAATGGCACGCGAAGCAGCCGCCGCCCCAGCGCGTGCCGCCCCGAGACCTCCGAGGCCGCGTCCGCCAACGGTTTGCTCGCCAACATCAGGACTGGAACCGGCGTCACAGAAGCCCCACCGTGGTCGCGAACAACGCCCGGGCCCGGCGGCGCTGATGGGCGCCGTGGCTCAGAGCTCGCGATGCGGAGCTGCAGTGGGTGATCCCCATGTGGGTCATGCGGTCTGCCGGCTGGAGGTGGGTCCGACTCGAACGTAGTTTTTGGAGTGGTGTCAAACTGTCGGGAATGAACGGGCTTGTGCTCAGGGGTTTTCAGGAACATTGTAGGGAAATGCCTGACGACCCAAGCCCCTACGAGAGCGTGCGTTGGATTAAGATTCCTGCAAGACACTCTCCGGCCCTCGATGACCGCACCGCTTCCCGGCTCACTGCTAGCTGAAATCATCGGAATCTCCGCCGATGCGATCATTTGCGTCGGTCGTGACCAGCGGGTGACGTTCTTCAATGAAGGTGCCGAACGGATCTTCGGCTACACGTCCGGTGAGGTGCTCGGGCAGCCCCTCGAGATGCTGCTCCCGGCCAGCGCCCGAGCCACGCACCACCACCACGTCGAACAATTCGCCAACTCCCCGGTCCACTCCCGTCGCATGGGAGAGCGCCGCCCGATCGCAGGCCGACGCAAGAACGGCGAGGAGTTCCCGGCTGAAGCAGCCATCGCCAAACTGGCGTACGGCGACGACATCCTCTCCTCGGTCGTGCTCCGCGACGTCACCGATCAGAAGCGGGCCGAAGCCCGGCAGCGCTTCCTGCTCGAGACATCGACGCTGCTGGCGGCGTCGCTCGAGTTGAACGAAACGCTCCAGCTGCTTGCCCGGCTGTGGATCCCGTCGTTCGCCGATCTCGCCGTCGTCGAGATGGTGCACCGCGGCGAGTTCTACCATCTGCGGGCGGCACGGTCCGCCGACGGCACCGTCGAGCACTCGGACATCGTGACGCTCGCCGGAAGACGATTCTCCGCCATCGAGGGCGTCGACGGCTCGCGAACGCAGCCGGTAGGCGGCGTGCCGGTGGACGTCGCGCTGGCAGCGGTGGCCCCGCCGCATCGGGCCGCCGTCGAAGCGCTCGCCCCGCGCACGGCCATGGTGGTGTCGCTGCATCATCGTGACGGGCTGCTCGGCCGAATCACGCTCTTCGCGGATCGTGCCGGCCCGCTCGCCGGCGATGATCTCATTCTCGCCGAGGACCTCGCGCACCGGTCCGCCGTCGCTCTCGAGAACGCGCGGCTGCACGAGCAGCTCCACCGCGCCGTGCGCGCGCGGGACGATACCATCAGCGTGGTGTCGCACGACCTGCGCAATCCGGTGAATGCCGTCAAGATGCTCGCCGGCGCCGTGTTGCAGGCGGCCGATCGCGCGGGCCTTCCCGCCGAGATCACCGAGCAGGTGAGCGTCATCCAGAGCGCGGCCCAGCAGATGGACACGCTCATCCAGGACCTCCTCGACATGAGCCGCGCCGAAGCCGGGCGATTCGCCGTCGATCTCCGGAGCGTGCCCTGCGCCACCCTGCTCCGTGATGCGCTGCGGACGCTCGCGCCGCTGGCCGCGAACAAGGGCGTGGCGCTCGTCACGGAGTGGCAGGAACCGCTGCCCGACGTCCAGGTCGATCCCGAGCGGATCACCCAGGTGATCTCCAACATCGTCGGCAACGCGATCAAGTTCACGCCGTCCGGCGGCTGCATTCGCGTCACCGCGTCCGCCGACCTGGCCAGCGTGCTCGTGTCGGTGATCGATACCGGTCCGGGAATCCCCGCCGAGCACCTGGCGCACATCTTCGATCGCTACTGGCAATCGAGCCGGCGCAATCGGGGTGCCGGCCTGGGCTTGCCGATCGCCAAGACGATCGTGGAAGCTCATCTCGGCCAGGTCTGGGCCGAGAGCGTTCCGGGCGAGGGCGCGACGTTCCGCTTCACCCTGCCACGGTAGGCGCACTCCCTCGGACCGGCGTAGCCAAAGAAAGAGCGGCGGATCCCCCACGGGGATCCGCCGCTCCCGACACCCGGAGGTCCTCATTGCTGCTGCAGGATCCCGGCAGCCACCGCGGCCGCCTGATCAGCCGACAGGTCGAACTTGATCACGATCTTGTCGCCCACCCGCAGCGTCCCGAAGAAGAACGACGGGGGCTTGATGCCGAAATCCGACATCTTGAGCTCCAGGCTGCCGGTCGCGCGGGCCACTCCGTTGGGGCTCCGCCCGCCGACCACCGTCATGTCCACCTGATTCGCCTTTCCGGCGATCGTGAGCACGCCGTGCGTCTTCGCCACGAAGCTGTCGGCCGCGGCTTCCGCCGACACCAGGTCGTAGCCGCGCAGCACGTAGGTGATGTTCGGGTAGTCCTTGGCGCGCAGAGTGCCGTACATGTTGTCATCCATCTGGCCATGCCCGCACTTGAGCGACTTCACGGGAATCGTCACTTCGACCCGATCCATGGGATGCGCCAGAGTGTTCAATGGTACGATGGAGTAGCTCGAATCCACCTCGACGAGCGCTTCGATGTTCTGGGTACGACAGGTGAAGCCGTGCATCGTCGACGTGCCGTCCAGCGAGAGCGTGCTCGAATCGCGCAGGACGAGGCGGGTACCCCGCCCATCCTGTGCCTTGGCGGTCGCGCCCATCAGGGTCAGGGCAGCGAAACCGAGAGTCAGGGAAAGCCGTTTCATGGAGAGCTCCTGCAACCAGGACTGAAGGAACTACTGAGATCGTGTGCTTAACCTAGGAAACACCGAACGGGCCCGGCGTCGGGTGATATGCCCCGGCCATGCACGGAATAACCGTATCTTTTTAGTCGCAAATCTCACGAGAGTGTAGGGCAATTGCCTACAATATGGCTCGCAACCAATGGGGGCCCAGAACGCGTGCAATGTCGTAAGATCATATACGACAGATACTTCCGATCAATTAAATATATGCAGATGGCTACTAATTCTGGCTCACGTGTGGGGCAATCGCTGGACTCCAATAATCCTCACATCACCCCGCCCGACCCCCCAGCATTTCCCGGACACCAGCCGGCACGCCACACCGTAGTTTCTCCCGAATCGACACACCGCTCTCACCCGACACACCCACCAGCCATGACCATCACGCGCCGACTCTCCGCCGCCCTCGCGGTCGTGCTCGCCCTTGCAACGGCCGGTCTCTCGCCAGCACGCGCCCAGACCCCGCGACCGCTCGATCGCGCCAACCTCGATACCACGTGCGCCCCCTGCACCGACTTCTACCAGTTTGCCAACGGCGGATGGCTCAAGCACGACACCATCCCCTCGGCTTACCCCTCGTGGGGCGCGTTCTACGCGGTCCAGGATCACAACTGGGACGTCCTGCACACCATCCTCGACCGCGACGCCAACGAGGCAACTGGCGGCAAGCTCGCCGCCGGTTCGGCCGCGTGGAAAGTCGGTACCTATTTCGCGGCTTGCATGGACACGGTCGCGATCGACCGGCAGGGAATCACGCCGCTCCAGCCGGTGCTCGATCGCATCGCCGCCATCAAGACACCCGCCGACCTCGAGCGGGCCCTCGGCAGTCTCGAGCACACCGCGGGCCTCGCCCCCTGGAGTGACGGCTCCGTACAGGACGCCAAGGACGCCACCGCGGTCATCGCCAGTCTCTCGCAGGGCGGACTCTCGCTGCCTACCCGCGACTACTACGTCAAGACCGACGATGCCTCGAAGAAGATTCGCGACGAGTTCGTGGCCCACGTGACGCGGATGTTCCAGTTGATGGGTGATCCCGCGGACACCGCGGCCGCCGAAGCCCGAACGGTGCTGGCCATCGAGACCCGGCTCGCCCTCGCCTCCAAGCCGCCGGTGGAACTGCGCGACCCCAACGCCAACTACCACAAGATGACGCTGGCCCAACTCGACAGCCTCACCCCACACTTCAATTGGGACGCGTTCTTCATCGCGCAGGGCGCCCCCCGCGTGCCCGCGATCGACGTCGGCCAGCCCGAATTCTTCAAGGCGGTGGACGGCATGTTCTCCACCGTCCCCGTGGCCGACTGGAAGGTGCTCCTCCGTTGGCGGGCCGTGCACGCCACCGCATTCGCGCTCAGTTCCCCGTTCGTAGCCGAGAACTTCAAGTTCAACCAGCTGTTCACCGGCGCCAGGGAGAACCTCCCGCGCTGGAAGCGCTGCTCCAACTCCACCGACCAGCGATTGGGTGAACTGCTCGGCCAGGAGTACGTGAAGGAAGCGTTCCCGCCCGCGGCCAAGGCCCGCGCCGTGAAGATCGTCGACAATCTGGTGGATGCGCTCCACGACCGGATCGAGCAGCTCACCTGGATGAGCGACACCACCAAGCAGCGCGCCCTGGCCAAACTCGCGGCGTACACGAAGAAGATCGGATACCCCGACCACTGGATCGACTACTCCAGGCTCGACGTCACCCCGGGCCGCTATCTGGCCGACGTCATGGCCGCCGACCAGTTCGGGAGCGCCCGCGACTGGGCCAAGATCGGCAAACCGGTGGATCGCACCGAGTGGGGGATGACCCCGCCCACGGTGAATGCTTATTACAATCCGCTCATGAACGAGATCGTGTTCCCGGCGGGCATTCTCCAGCCGCCCTTCTACAACCCCACCGCCGACGACGCCGTGAACTACGGCGCCATGGGGGCCGTGATCGGCCATGAGATGACCCACGGGTTCGACGACCAGGGCCGCCTGTACGACAAGAACGGGAACCTCAGGGACTGGTGGACCAAGGGCGACGCCGAACGCTACAACGCGCAGGCCGAGAAAGTGGTCAAGCAGTTCGACGGCTACACCGTGCTCGACTCCACGACGCACGTGAACGGCCAACTCACCCTGGGCGAGAACATCGCCGACTTCGGCGGACTCACGGTGGCCTACGCGGCCATGGAGAAGGCGCTCGGCAACGGACCGCGCCCCACGATCGACGGCTTCACGCCCGAGCAACGCTTCTTCCTGGCCTGGGCCCAGGTGTGGCGGGAACTCGACCGGCCGGCGTACGCGCGCATGCTCGTGAGCGCCGACGTGCACTCGCCGTCCCGATGGCGCGTGAACGGGCCGCTCAGCAACATGCCGGAATTCAGGAAGGCCTGGGGCTGCAAGGACGGCGATCCGATGGTCCGTCCGGACAGTCTCAGGCCGAAGATCTGGTAAGAGTGACGGTAGGACGGTAGGACGGTCGTGGGTAAACGGCGTTCCGCAGTTATCCGTCCTACTCCCCTACCGTCCTACCGTCCTACTCCCAACCCCGGCATACTCGCAGGAATGCCAACCACATCAGCCGGCGGCAAGTGGTGGGTGCGACCCAACACGGCCCGCGCGTCGGTGATCCGGTCTCCCCGGCTGATCCAGAGCTGGGTCGCCATGTCATACCGCGCCAGCACGTTGTGCAGCCAGTACGGGCGGTTCTCCCTGAGCCACGCCTGCTCGTACAGGTCGCGAATCAGCGAGTAGCCGTCGCGCAGATCCTGCGCCCGGCCGTTCATGCTCGACATGTCGATCAGCTCGGCGGCCGGCGACTGCACGCGCTGAGCGGGCGGCGTCGTGGTATCGGCGGCGCGCGCGTACATCTGCACCATTTCATCGGCGAATTCGAACTTCATCCCGATGAAGTCCATCTTGCGCGCCCCGAGCGCCATCGCATCCACCGCGTCCTGATTGCGGTGCACGAACGGACGGGCCTGGTCGATCAGCACCAGCGACGACTCGGCCAGGATGCGCAGATCGTGCACGACGGGCCGGATCTGCTGCGCCGTGCGCTGCCCTTCGCTCGACCACGGATCCACCCAGAACAGGTTGTCGCTCGCATCGCCCAGCCCCGCCTTGCTGAGCAGGGCGTGCGCCTCGGACAGCTTCATCTGCGCGTCGTCGATCTTGCCGGTGGTATCGCCGTTGAACACGCGCCCATACGCGTGCTCGAAGGCGGGAATGCTCGACTCACCCGCCTGCCAACCCGCCGCAGCGCCGAACAGCACGCCGTACCAGGTCTGGTTGAAGATCGCCTCGCCATCGTCGTCCCAACTCGTGTTGAGCACGCCGGTGGCGCCCAGACGCTGGCCGTCGCGCACGAAGCCCTGGATGTTGCGCAGCGCCACGTCGTTGTCGGGATAGACCCGGCTCCAGTTGCTCACCCCGGGCGCCACCCAGGTTTCCATGCCCGCCTGCCGGAAGGGATTGATGGCGTCGTCGAAGTGCTTCGACGGGCCGTATCCCCAGGCCACGGCGACCATGTCCTTGGGCAGCGTCTTCACCAACTCCGGACTGCCGCTCGCAATGTCACCCCAGAACAGCAGGCGCTTGTGCAGCGGCTGGAGGGTCGAATCGATGGACTTGAGGAAGTCGATGTATACCTGCCCCAAGCCCTCCGACTTCACGAGATCGCGCGTCTGGCCCTTGCCCAACTCCACGGTCTCGTCGGCGCCCAGATGCACGAACCGGCTCGGGAAGAGCGAGTCGATCTCCCAGAACATCTGCTTGATCAGGGCCATCGAGCCGGGCTGGCCCGGCGCGAGCACGTGGCCATGGGGCGTCTCGGCCAGACCGGAATAGAGGTCGTACTTCAGGATGTGGTGCAGGTGGCCGAACGCTTCCTGCTCCGGGATCACATCGATGTGGTAGCGGGCGGCGTAGGCGACCAGCTCCTTCACCTGGTCCGGGGTCATCGCGCCGCCAGGCGGCGCCGGCAACGGATTGGACGCGTAGTACAGCGTGTTCTCGAAGTAGGGCGAGTAGACGTTGACCTTGTACGCCGCCAGCGTCCGGATCTGCAGCTTCTGGAAGTCCAGCGTGGGCATCGGGCCGCGCGACAGATCGGCGTGGAATCCGCGATATCGCATGGCCGGCCAGTCGCGCACGTCCACCAGATGCAGGACGGCGCTCGTCCGCTCGCCGTCCACGAGCTGCTTCACCGTCTGCGCCCCGTAGAAGATCCCCGACGGCGTCTTCGCGATCACGGTGAGATGCGCGCCGGCCGACACGATCGCGTAGCCCTCGTCATCCATCGGCGCCGACCATTCGAGCTTGGCCGAGCGCAGGAGTTCGCGTGCCCGGGCCGTGCCGCTCCGCACGAACTCCACGCGCGCCGACGCCGATCCGCCGTACACCACGCGGAGGCCGAGCGCCTTGAGCGCGTCGCCGAGGTCGCGGGCCGCGAACCGATCGGCGGCGTCCCGGGGGAGATCGATCGAGACGCCGTGCCGGAGCGGGACGTCGTGCACGCGGCTGAGGTGCCGAGGCTGCGGAATGAGAGCGAGCGTGCTGTCGGTGGTCTGGGCGCCGGCCACCGAGGCCGCGAGCAGGACCGGAAGGATGGAGAATCGCATGCCGAACGATGCAGGGACGGCGGTCGGCTGGCAATGCGCCCGGCCGGCCTTGCCGGGCGGGCCTTCCGCCGCCAAATTCAATCCGTTAATCCGGATATAGCGATGAATTCCGCCGCGCCCGTCTTCGACCGCCTGTCGGCCCTCGCCGACTCCACGCGTACACGCCTCCTTGCCGTGCTCGAAGCCCACGAGCTCACGGTGCGCGAACTGTGCGCCGTGGTGCAGTTGCCGCAGTCCACGGTCAGCCGCCACCTCAAGATCCTGAGCGACGACGGCTGGGTGGCGGTCCGCGACGCCGGCACCAGCCGCTTCTACCGCATGGCGCCGGCGCGTCTCGATCCGTTTCCGCACAAGCTCTGGACGGTCGTGCGCGGCCAGGTGGCCGACACCGCGCCCGTGCGCCAGGACGCCCGCCGGCTGGAGAGCGTGCTGCGCGACCGCCGCGAGAAGTCCAAGCGCTACTTCACCACGGCGGCCGGCGACTGGAATCGCGTGCGCGCCGACCTCATCGGCGCCCGCACCGATCTGCTGGCGCTGCTCGACCTGCTCGATCCCGACCTCGTGGTGGGCGACCTGGGCTGCGGCACCGGCCAGATCGCCGAGGCGCTCGCCCCCGCCGTGGCCCGCGTCATCGCCGTGGACGAGTCGGCCGCCATGCTGACGGCGGCGCGCCGCCGCCTGGCCGCCACGGACCACATCGACGTGCGCGCCGGATCGCTCGAGGCGTTGCCGGTCGCCCGCGGCGAGCTGGACGTGGCCGTCATGTGCCTCGTGCTGCACTTCGTGCTCGATCCGGCGCGGGTCTTTCGCGAAGTGCGGCGCGCCCTCAAGCCCCGGGGCCGCCTGCTCATCATCGACCTCACGCCCCACGAGCGGGAGAACTACACGGTCGAGATGGGACACGTGTGGCAGGGGTTCGACGAGTCGCAGCTCGGCGCCTGGTTGCACGACGCCGGATTCCCCGATGTGCGCTACCGGCATCTCCCCGCAGACCCCGCCGCCCAGGGACCGACGCTCTTCTCGGCCCTCGCGCGACGCGGGCGCAAGTGACTACTGTCCATTCCTGACCCTGTCGAGGCCATACCCATGAGCACCGCCGTCAAAGTCCGAAAGTCCGCCAAGTCCGCCCCAGCCCAGGACGATCGCCCACCGTTCAAGGTGGCCGATCTCGCGCTCGCCGAATTCGGCCGCAAGGAGATCCGCCTGGCCGAACAGGAGATGCCGGGCCTCATGGCGCTCCGCGAGGAGTACAAGGGCAAGCGCCCGCTCAAGGGCGCCCGCATCATGGGCTCGCTGCACATGACCGTGCAGACGGCGGTGCTCATCGAGACGCTGGTCGATCTGGGCGCCGACGTGCGTTGGGTGTCGTGCAACATCTTCTCCACGCAGGATCACGCCGCAGCCGCCGTGGCGGTGGGGCGCACCGGCACCCCCGACAAACCGAAGGGCACGCCGGTGTTCGCATGGAAGGGCGAGACGCTCGAGGAGTACTGGTGGTGCACCGAACAGGCGCTCATGTGGCCCGACGGCGCCGGCCCCAACCTCCTGCTCGACGACGGCGGCGACGCCACGCTCCTCGTGCACAAGGGCGCCGAGTTCGAGAAGAAGGCTAGGGTGCCGGCGTTCGATGCGGCCAACGATCCCGAGGAATGGGGCGTGATCCTCGACCTGCTCCGCGTCGAGCAGAAGAAGCGTCCCGGCCGCTGGACGCGGGTCGCCGCGGCCCTTCGTGGCGTGTCCGAGGAAACGACGACGGGCGTGCACCGTCTGTACGAGATGATGCAGAACGGCACCCTGTTGTTCCCGGCCATCAACGTCAACGACTCCGTCACCAAGTCCAAGTTCGACAACATCTACGGCTGCCGGCACTCGGTCATCGATGGCCTCAACCGCGCCACCGACGTGATGCTCGCCGGCAAGATGGCCGTGGTGTGCGGCTACGGCGAAGTGGGCAAGGGGTGTGCACAGGCGCTGCGGGGCCAGGGCGCGCGCGTGATCATCACCGAGATCGATCCCATCTGCGCGCTCCAGGCCGCCATGGAAGGATTCGAGGTGAATACGGTGGAGCACATGGTCCCGACGGCCGACATCTTCATCACCGCCACCGGCAACCGCGACATCATCACCGCGGCCCACATGGCCCGCATGAAGGACAAGGCGATCGTCGGCAACATCGGCCACTTCGACAACGAGATCGACATGGCCGGCCTGAAGAAGATCAAGGGGCTGAAGCGCATCAACATCAAGCCGCAGTACGACGAGTACCGCTTTCCCGACGGCCACAGCGTGATGATCCTGGCCGAGGGCCGCCTGCTCAACCTGGGATGCGCTACCGGCCATCCGAGCTTCGTGATGTCGGCCAGCTTCACCAACCAGGTGATGGCGCAGATCGAACTGCACACCAACGCGGCCAGCTACGAGAAGAAGGTCTATACGCTCCCCAAGCACCTCGATGAGAAGGTGGCGCGCCTGCACCTCGACAAGCTGGGCGTGCAACTCACCAGGTTGACTCCCGCGCAGGCGGGCTATATCGGCGTGAACCCCCAGGGTCCCTACAAGCCGGATCACTACCGGTATTAGGCCCTGCGCGGCATCTGATCCACGCGGGCCGGTCCAACCGACCGGCCCGCGTTGCATGGATCGACCCCGAAGCGTGAATCGGACCCCGAACCCCCTTCGCCATGTCCTTTCTCACCGACCCCAATGCCTGGATCGGACTGCTCACGCTCACCGCGCTCGAGGTCGTCCTCGGCGTCGACAACATCGTGTTCATCACGATCCTTGCCGGACAGGTGGAGCCCGACCATCAACTGCGCGCCCGGCGGCTGGGATTGATCGGGGCGTTCTTCACCCGCATGCTGCTGCTGGCGAGCATCGTCTGGATCGTCCGGCTCACGCGCCCGTTGTTCACCGTCCTCGGCGTGGCGATCAGCGGGCGGAGCATCATCCTCGTCGCGGGCGGACTGTTCCTGATCGCCAAAGCGACGTTCGAGATCCACGGCAAGCTCGAGGAATCCGGCCGCCCCCAAGGGGTGAAGCCCATCGTGAAGCCCCTCATGGCCGTGGTGCTCCAGATCATGCTCATCGACATCGTGTTCTCGCTCGACTCGGTGATCACCGCGGTCGGCATGGTGGACAGCATCTGGATCATGGTCGCCGCCACGCTCCTCGCGCTCGGCTTCATGCTCGTCGCAGCAGCTCCGGTCGGCGACTTCGTCGAGCGCCATCCCACGGTCAAGATGCTCGCCCTGTCGTTCCTGGTGCTGATCGGCACCAATCTCGTGGCCGAGGGGCTGGGGCAGCACATCCCCAAGGGGTACACCTACTTCGCGATGGCCTTCTCGGTGGGCGTGGAGATGCTCAATCTCCGCATCAGAAAGGGGCCCGCTGGCGCCGCGCCCACACCCAGTACACCGGCACCCCGGCCAGCATGATCAGCACGCCGACGCCCGAGGCTTTCGGGAACTGGATCATCGTGCTCGCGGCGAGCGCCCAGAACGCGGCCACGAAGGCCAACGTGGTCCACGGATGGCCCGGCATGCGCAGGCCCACGGCGCCCATCCCCGAGTTGGCCGCGCCGTCGCGCCGCTCGCGCCGCCGGAGCACGAGCAGCGCCGCGCCGGTGAGCCCGAAGAACACCGCGTCCATCGACACCACATAGTTGAGGATCTGCTCGTACCGCCCCGAGAGGGCGATCACCGCGGCCCACACCCCCTGCAGCACGATGGCCACGGTCGGCACGCGCGAGCGCGGGTCCAGCCACCCCACGGCGCGAAAGAACACGCCGTCGCGCGCCATGGCGTAGTACACGCGCGGCGCGGTGAGCATCCCCTGGCTCAGGAATCCCACCGTCGAGATCGCGATGCCGGCGGCGATCAACTTCGCGCCCGGCGCGCCGAGCGCGCGCCGCATCACCTCCGACGCCGGGGTCGTCGTGGCTGCCAGCCCGTCTGGCCCGAGCGCATGCAGGCAGACCACATTCACGGCGAGATAAAGCAGGATCACGCCCGCGACGCCGATCAGCAGGCCCCGCGGCAGGTCGCGCGTGGGGTTCTTCAACTCCCCGCTCACGAAGCTCGACGTCTGCCAGCCGCCGTATGCGAACAACACCGGCACCATCGCCGCCGCGAACGCGATCGGCACCGGCTTGTCGCCACCCGGCGCCACGGGCGCCGCAACGCTCGGCGGCGCGCCCACCGCCAGCCACCCGATCGTCACCAGCACCAGCACGGCGACGATCTTGGTCACCATCAGGGCGCTCTGCACGTTGCTGCCGGAGCGCACGCCCAGACAGTTCACGATCGTCAGCGCGGCCAGCGCCAGCACGGCGAGTGTTGCCGGCGAGACGCCCGTGCCGGTCAGTTCGCGGAAGTAGTTCGCGAACGTGACGGCCACGGCGGCCATGCCGCCGGTCTGCGTCACGAGCAACAGCCCCCATCCGTACAGGAACGCCACCATCGGATGGAAGGCGTCGCGCAGATAGGCGTATTGTCCGCCCACCTGCGGCCGGAGCTGCGCCAGCTCGGCGTACACGAACGCGCCGGCGAGCGCGATCAACCCGCCCGCGGCCCACGCGCCGAGGATGAGCGCCGGCGTGTGCACCTGGCGTGCGACGACGTACGGATTGATGAAGATCCCGGCGCCGACGATTCCGCCCATCACGATCATCGTCGCGTCGAACACGCCCAACCGGCGGGCCAGGGCTGGCCCTGCCGTGCCGGGCGCCGCGTCTGATTCGGTCACGCCATGCCTCCACGCGCCCTGTGTGCCCGCCGGCGCGCCCAAAGATGCACCCGCTTCGAGGGCCTGTCAGGGGGCGCGCATCACTGGGTCGAGATCCGCAAGCGATGTCGCGTTGCCGCGGGGCTGCTTGCGGATCTCGCGCAGAGCGAGCCGGCCCCCGCAGCCGATCCGTCTACGCATCATGCTCCCGGAAGCATGACGATCCCAGGATGACGACGCACCGCGCGTGATGTGCAAACGCGCGTCACACGCCAGAACAATTGTCGTTTCTGCGCGAGAACACAAGATGCGATTCAGTCCGTGTTGTCGGCCGCGTAATCGCTGTCCGACCACCGCGCGCGCTCGAACGCCGACGCCCGCATGCCGTCGACGATCGCCGGCACCGCGAACAGTGCGAGCAATGCGAGCAGGACGAGGTATGGCCAGCGCTGTCCCAACACCGTGTTCGGCGCAGCGAACAGCGCGCGCGCCAACAGTGCCGCCGCCACCGGCACCGCCAACCAGAGCGCGCGTACGCGGCCGGCGCGCGCACGCGGCGCGTCGGTATTGGGCTCGCAGGGAAAGATCCCCGTGGCCTGCGGTGCCGCTCCCGGCAGCGCGAACGCATGCCAGACCACCGCGGCCGGCAGATACGCGCCCACCCACCACCCCGTGGCGTCGGGTGAGACCTCTTCCGAGAGCATGCGCGGCGGCGCTACGAAATCGCGCGACGTGACGCGGTCCCCGCTCCGGATCTGCCAGGGAAATTCTCCGAGAATGAACACGGTGGTCACCGTGGTCGTGCGGAAGTGGCGGAAGAGCTCGCCCTGGTAGGTCACGTACGGTTGGCGGCCGCTCACCATCTCCGACGGCGCGATACGCGACGCGGCGAAATCGCACCAGTGGCCGTTGTACTCCATGAGGTACCGGTAGCCCTTGTACGGATTCCACAGCGTGTACTCGCGCCAGAAGTACTCGACCTCGTTGTGGCGGACGCTCCGCACCTGGAAGCCGCTCACCTCGTACGCGTCCCCCCGCAGCGTGCCGCGCGTGCCCAGCGGGATGTCCGGGGAAAACGTCATCTGCGCTTGATACGCCTGCAGCACGCTCAACTGCTGGTCCTTGGCGTCGAGCACGGCGTGGCAGGCGGCGCACACCACGGTCTGCGTCTGCTGGAGCGCGCGGATCGTGATCGCGGCGCCGCAGTTCGGGCAATTGAGGCCGGCTAGGCTGGGCGCGGCCATCCGGCCACCTCGCGCAGGCCATCCAATTGCAGCGCCTCGAACGACGTCCATTCGCCCAGGTACAGCGTGGGCGGTGACTCGCGGTAGTCGATCGTCGCGAAATGACCGTCGTTCGCGTCGAGCATGGCGTGCGTGGCCTCCCGGCGATCCCACGTGGTGAACGGCAGCTCACCCTCCGCCGCGCCATAGCGCGCGGTGGTCACCGACATGACCTTGTAGATGCGCTTCTCCCACGGAAAGTTCGCGCCCGGATGCAGATGGTCGGGCGCCGGGATGTCGTGGCTCGGGGCTTCCTGGGAGAACGCGTACTCCCCCCCCGCGTCGCTCAGCCATCCGCCGCTCTCGTCGTCCAGGTGGACATGCCACGCGTTCCACGAGCCCCGCTCGTACTCGTAGACCACGCGCCCCACGACGGTGAACCGGTGATGGTGCACGACACCGGTGGCCCCGAGCTGGAGCGGAGAACTCGTGGCCGGAAAGTCCCCCACCTTGCCCACCGTCTTCAGATCCACGTCGCCGCGCACCAGAACCGACCCGCAGTAGGGGCAGGTGGTCTGCACGGCGCGCGACCACTCGAAGCGAATGGCGGCCCCGCAATTCGGGCAGTTGGCAGTGGGCGCTGGCATGCCAGGTCAGCCCTGCGTGCCGCCGCACTCCGGACAGAACTTGGAACTCCTGGGAATCGCCTTGCCGCACGCGATGCAGAACTTGGTCGCCGTCGCATCGCCGGCGGCGGCGGCCGGCGGCGGCGCCCCGCCTCCGCTCACCGCGTCGACCATGGCCTTGCCCATAGCCATGCCGGCACCCAGCCCCGCACCGAGCCCCGCGCCGCCGCCCTGGTTGGCGGCCGCGATCGGCATCGACTGGGCCACCTGGTACTGGGTGTACTGCTGCATGTTGCCCACCATGTTCATGCCGATCCGCTCGTCGAGCTTCTGCTGCAGTTCGTCGGGCAGCGAGAGGTTCTCGACCACGAACGAGTCGAGCATCAGGCCGTATTCGCCGAATGCCGGCGCCGCCGTCTGCTTCATCTTGTCGGCCAGCATCCCCTGGTTGGCGGCCATGTCCAGGAACGGCACGCCGCTCGTCGCGAATGCATCCGCGAACTGGCCCAGGATCGTGTTGCGGAGCTGCCCTTCGAGGTCGGACACGGCATACAGCTCTCTCGTGCCGCTCAGCTTCTGGTGGAATTTCAGCGGCTCCACGAGATGATACGAGTAGATGCCGAATCCCCGCAGACGCACCATCCCGAAATCCTTGTCGCGGATGGTGATCGGCTGCTGCGTCCCCCACTTCTGGTCGGTCTGGATGCGGGTCGAGAAGAAGTACACGTCCGACTTGAACGGCGACTTGAACAGCTTGTCCCAGTTCATGAGGTTCGTGAGCACCGGCAGGGTGCGGGTCTCGATCGTGTAGAGGCCGGCGCCGAACGTGTCGGCCGCCTTGCCCTCGTTCACGAACAGCGCCATCTGCGACTCGCGCACCGTGAGCTGCGCGCCGTACTGGATCTCCATGTCCCGCATCGGATACCGGTACGCCAGGGTGCCGTCGGCGTCTTCCGTCCACTGGATGACGTCTATGAATTGTTTCTTAATGAAGTCGCCCAACGACATCGTGGAGCCTCCGGAGGCGGAGGGGGAGGGGGAGGGAGGGATCCGCCGGGAGTGACGCCCGGTGGCTCCACATTAAGGAATTGCTGGGGTCACAGCAACGTTGCCCATGGGCGTGGGCCGCGCCCGGCCGGGGCGAGCCGGCGCGCCCAACACTCGCGCCCCGCCTGCCGTATACGGTATTGTCGTGTCAGGCGCCGACCCGCCCGGGTCGCCGCGGCTCGGCCTCACCGAGCGGTTCCGCCACCTCACAGGACCTACCATGTATCGCTACCGGCTTCTCCCCTTCCTCGCCGGAGCCCTGCTCGCTGCCGCGCCGCACCTCGCGGCCGCCCAGAGCGTGGACTCCCCGACCATCGCCGGCATGCGCTGGCGAGAGATCGGACCGGCCAACTTCGACGGCCGCGTCAACGCCATCGCCGGCATCCCCGGCCCCTCCAAGACCATCTACGTCGGCGCAGCCGCCGGCGGCGTCTGGAAGTCCACCAACGCCGGCACCACCTTCCGGCCGCTGTTCACCAACGAGCCGGTGGCGTCCATCGGCGCCCTCGCCATCGCCCCCTCCGACACGAACGTGATCTGGGCGGGCACGGGCGATCCCAACAGCCGCAACACCATCGAGCCCGGCGACGGGGTGTACAAGTCCACCGATGGCGGAATGACCTGGAAGCTGATGGGGTTCAAGGACGGGCAGATGATCGGCAACATCGCCATCGACCCGACCAACGCCAACGTGGTCTTCGTCGCCGAACTCGGCCACGCCTGGGACACCAAGGGCGAGCGCGGCCTCTACAAGACCACCGACGGCGGCGCCACATGGAAGCGCGTCAAGTACGTCAGCGACAAAGCCGGGTTCGTGGACGTGAAGATCGACCCGTCCAACCCGAACAACATCTTCGCGGCGAGCTGGGAGCGCATTCGCGGTCCCTACTTCCTCAAATCCGGCGGACCGGGCTCTGCCCTCTGGCACAGCACCGACGGCGGTAACAGCTGGACCGAAGTGAAGGGCGGCGGATTCCCGTCCACCGAGAAGGGCCGGATGACGTTCGCGTTCGCGCGCAGCAACCCCAGCGTCGTGTACGCGCTGGTCGAGGCCGACTCGTTGCGCGGCAAGGACCACGCCATCCTCGCGCCGGCCAGCGATTCGGTCGGCGAGAAGCCCAAGGCCCCGGTCAAGCAGCGGCTGCTGAGCGGCCTCTACCGCTCCGACGACGGCGGCAAGACCTGGCGGTGGATGAACGACCAGGACACGCGCCCGTTCTATTACTCGCGCGTCGATGTCGACCCGCAGAACCCCAACCGCGTGTACTTCTCCTCCACGCCGTTCCTCTTCTCCGACGACGGCGGCAAGACGGCGCGGACCACCACCGGCAGCGTGCACGTGGACGACCACGCCATCTGGATCGACCCCACCGACGGCCAGCACTGGCTCATCGGCAATGACGGCGGTGTGGCGCAGACGTGGGACCGCGGGGGCAACTTCGACTACCTCAACATCCTCCCGCTCGCCCAGTTCTACGACGTGAGCTACGATTTCGACACGCCGTACAACGTGTGCGCCGGCGCTCAGGACAACGGCGGCTGGTGCGGTCCGAGCCGGCGCAAGCAGGGACCGGTCACCAACGCCTACTGGTTCACCATCTCCGGCGGCGACGGTTTCTATACCGCGCAGGACCCCAACGATCCCAACATCGTGTGGGGCGAGTCGCAGGAAGGCGGGGTGGTGCGCACCAATCTCAAGACGGGCGAGCGGACCTCGCTGCGCAAGCCCGACTGGCACGACAGCCGCCGCATCTACGAGGATTCCATCCTCGCCGTGCGCGGGGACACCACCAAGCCCGAGACGGCCGCGCAGAAACAGCAGATCGCCCAACTCCGCACCGCCGAGAAGACCGACTCCGCGGCGCTCGACATGCGCTTCAACTGGGAGACGCCCTTCATCATCTCGGCGTTCAACCCGCGCGTGTTCTACATGGGCGGCAACCGCGTGCTCAAGTCCATGGATCGCGGCGACAATCTCTACCCGATCTCGCCCGACCTCAGCATGCAGGACCAGGCCAAGATCCACGTCAGCCTCGTCACCACGGGCGGCATCACCAACGACGCCACTGGCGCCGAGAACTTCGGCACCGTCGTGTCGCTGGCCGAATCGTACATGAAGCCGGGCTGGCTGTTCGCCGGCACCGACGACGGCAACGCCTGGATGACGCGCAACGACGGCGCCACCTGGGACAAGCTCAACGGCCGCTTCCCCGGGCTCCCCGAAGGCGCCTACGTCAGCCGCATCGAGCCGTCGCACTTCGACAGCTTGACGTTCTACATCGCGTTCGACAATCACCGCACCAACGACTTCGGCGTGTATCTCTACGCCACGAACGACGGCGGCAAGACCTTCCACTCCATCGCCAGCGACCTGCCCACGGGCGGCACCGACTGGGTGCACGTGATCCGCGAGGATCCGTTCAACCAGAACCTGCTGTTCGTCGGCACCTCCCGCGCGGCGTACGCCTCCATCGATCGCGGCGCGCACTGGACGCGGTTCATGTCCGGCATGCCCACGGTGCCCGTGTACGACCTCAAGATCCAGCCGCGCGATCACGATCTCATCGCGGCCACGTTCGGCCGCGGCATCTGGATCGTGAACGTGGCGCCCCTGGAGCAGACCGACGCCAAGGTGCTCGCCTCGGCCGCGCACCTCTACAAGCCGGTCACGGCCTACGAGTACGGCCAGGGTCCGGCCGTGGGCGCGTCCGCCAACGGACAGGGCCAGAAAGTGTTCGAAGCGCCCAGCCCGGAATACGGAGCGGTCATCGGCTATCGATTGGCCAGCGCCGTGCACGGACCGGTGCACGTCGTCGTCACCGACATCGCCGGCGACACCGTCGACTCGCTCACCGGGCCGGGTAGCGCCGGATTCCACACGGTCACCTGGAACTTCCAGTCTACCAAGCGGGCCCCGGCACCCAAGCTCTCGCCGTCGGAACTTCGCGACAGCGTGGTGCAGGCGCAGCGAACGGTCCGCGTGATCGACTCCCTCGAGAAGGCGGGCATGGACACGGCGGTGATCAGTCGACTGCGCACTGCCGTGACGAGCGGTAATCTGACCAGCCTGTTCGGCCGCGGCGGTGGAGGCGGCGGACGCGCCGGCCGTGGCGGGGAAGCCGGATTCGTGGCCCGTCCGGCCGAAGGTCCGGTGCCCGGTGCGCCCGCTCGCGGCGGACGCGGCGGCGCTGCCGTGGATGTCATGGGGGCATTCCCGGGCGGCTTCCGTCAGATGTCGGAGCTGTTCGGCATGCGCGGCCGTGGCGGGTTCGGTCGCGGCGCCGGCGGGAACATCGTTGACTCCGGCGACTACATGGTCTCGATCACCGTCGACGGCCAGACGCAGAAGCAGATCCTTCGCGTCGACCGGCTGAGCGGCGGCGGGGCCGCGGGCTTCGATTTCGGCACCGGCGACCGTCGCGATCCGTAGTTGTCGTCGCAGGCCAGGTGAATCACGAAGGAACCCGCCGGCACGGTTCGTGCCGGCGGGCTCTTTCTAATCGCTCCCTTCACGAGGACCCATATGCATCGAGGTGTTCGTTTCATAGTGCCGTTCCTGCTGGCCACCGGACTCTCCTGTCGCTCGGCAACGCCCGCCCCGGCCCCGGCGCCCGCTCCGGCCGCCGCCGGAAACCAGGCCGTGGCTCAACGCGGCGGAGACGAAGGTCCCCCGGGTGGCCGCGGCGAGCTGCCGCCCGGCGAGCGCTTCCGCTTCCGCCGAGTCCCCCTCACCCCCGAGCAGCGTGCCGCGCGGCGCGACTCCGCTACCGCCGATCGCCAGCGCCTCGTGGACGAAGTCATGAAGACGATCGCCGGGCGTGAGAACGAGCCCGCCGGCAAGGTCTTCAAGAACGTCAAGCTGCTCAAGGACATGCCGGCCGGAAAATTCCTCGAACTCATGAACAACGACTACGGCAAGGCGCTCGGCCGGAACTGCAACTTCTGCCACGTTCCCGATCACTGGGACAGCGACAAGCGCAAGGAGAAGCAGACGGCGCGGATGATGATCCAGATGACGGATTCGATCAACGACGCCTATCTGGTGAAGTTGAAGAACCCGCGCGGCATGTGGCCGCACATCGATTGCGTCACCTGCCACCGCGGGTTCAACGAGCCCAACAAGGCGCTCCTCGCCCCGTAGTCGGTTGGTGCGTTGCACGACAGGCCGCACGCCGGGCGCCATCCGCGCCCGGCGTGTCGGCTATGTGGCGGCGCTAGTCCAGCTCGAGCACGGCACGCGCATCCTTGAGCGCCGCCTCCGGCACGAGCACGTCCACGCCCCGCGCCGTGGCCCCCTGGAACCCCGGCCCGAAGAGGCCGACGATGTCGTTGCCCCGGGCCAGCGCCGGAATGTCCGCGGCCTCCAGCTGCGATACCGCCACGTCGGCGTCGAGCGCCGAGCTGTACGTCGTGAGCTTCACCCACGCAGATGGTCTCACCATTCCACTGGCCCGCCGGGGTTCGAGACTGCAAGATACGGGGCGCTCGGTACGCACCGCCGGTTCAACGCTGGCCACCTTCAACCCAGGGCTTTCGCCGTGCATCGGTTCATTCTCGGGTCCCTCACAAGTTGCGTCCTGCTGGCCACCGCCGCCACGGCACAGACCGCCGCGGTGCCGCCGCGCCCGGGCCATCTCTATCACCTGATGCCCACGCCCACCACGGTCGCCTGGGGCTACTACGACGCCGCCGCCAAGCCGGTGCTGCGCGTCCAGTCGGGAGACGAGGTGGACGTCGGCACGCTCATCACCTCCACCCCGTCGCGTCTCGAGGGCGCCGGCGTCGATTCCGCCGACGTGCAGCAGTCCCTGCGCGACATCGTCGACAACGTCAAGGACCACGGGCCCGGCGGGCACATCCTCACCGGTCCGATCTACGTCGAGGGCGCCGATTCCGGCGACGTGCTCGAGGTGCGCATCGAGTCCATCGACCTCGCCATCCCGTACGCCTACAACGCCTTCGGACCGCGCAGCGGCTTCCTGCCCGAGGATTTCCCGTATTCGCGAATGAAGATCATCCCCCTCGACCGCGACAAGATGGTCGCCCATTTCGCGCCGGGCATCGACATCCCGCTGCACCCGTTCTTCGGCAGCATCGGAGACGCTCCACCCGCCGCCATGGGCCGCGTGAGCAGCGCGCCGCCGGGCATCTTCGCCGGCAATCTCGACAACAAGGAACTCGTGGCCGGCACCACGCTCTACATCCCGGTGTGGACCAAGGGCGCGCTGCTCGAGATCGGCGACGGCCACGCCGGCCAGGGCAACGGCGAGGTGGACATCACGGCCATGGAGACGTCGCTGCGAGGCCGGTTCCAACTGATCGTGCGCAAGGACCTCCACGCCCAATGGCCCCGCGCCGAGACGCCCACGCACTACATCGCCATGGGGATCGACAAGGATCTCGTCACCGCCACCAAGAACGCCATCCGCGAAGCCATCAACTTCCTGGTCACCACCAAGGGCCTCACGCGCGACGAGGCATATATGCTCGTCAGCGTCTCGTCCGACGTCGATATCACGGAATTGGTGGATGGCAATGTGGGCGTCCACGTGATGATTCCCAAGGCGATCTTCACGCACTGACCCGCCGGCGGCAACGGTCTTTCCCGCCGGCGTGTCGAACGGGGCGTCACTCTCCATCCCCTCATTCCATGTCGATCCTCTCCCGACGGCTCGGCTTCGCCGTCGCCCTCTCGATCGCGCCGGCGGCGATCGCGGCCCAGACCCCGGCCACGCACCACGACGTGATTCGGGGCACCGTGACCTCCGACAGCGGCCGGGCGCTTGCCGGCGCCGAGGTCATCGTGACGCGCGCGCCGGACCGCGCATATGAGTCCACGAATACCGATTCCGTGGGCCGGTACACGATCACCTGGGATCAGGGGACGGGCGACTACCTGGTCCACGTATCCGCCGTCGGCTTCCAGACCTTTCGCAAACGCGTGACGCGCGTCGGCGCCGACTCGGTGTTCGTGGTGGACGTGAAGCTCGCCCCCCAACTCAAGGCCCAGCAGCTCGAGACCGTGGTTTCCCGCGCGAGCAATCCCAAGCCCACCCGCGGCGCGCCATTCGGCGCCGGCGTCGGTGCCTCGGAACAGATCGCGTCGGGCGTCGATGGCGCGCTGCCCCCCGACCTGGCGGGCGACCTCGCCTCGATCGCGAGCACCATTCCCGGCGTCATGCCCACGAGCGGCGGCATCTCGGTGCTCGGCCTCGGCCCCGGGCAGAACAGCACTACGCTCAACGGCATGGCATTCGCCGGCGCCGACATTCCACGCGACGCCAACACCCGCGTGCGCGTTTCGGCATCGTCGTACGATCCGTCCCAGGGGTGGTTCAGCGGCGCTCGCACCAACGTCGAACTCGCCCCCGGCAACATCTTCAGCTCCCGGCGGTCGCACCTCACGCTCGATGCCCCGGCGCTCCAGTATTCCGACCCCATCTCGTCGCGACTCGGCCAGCGGTTCACCAATGCGCAGGCGAGCGTGGGCGGCGACGGCGAGCTCGTGGACAACACCTTCTATTACAACTACGGGCTCCAGGGCAGCCGCCGTTCGGCCGACGTCGCGTCGCTGGTGACCGCCGACCCCGATCTGCTCGCGCATTCCGGCGTGGCCGCCGACTCGGTGGCGCACTTTCTCCAGTTGATGCAGGGCGCCGGCATCCCCGTCAGCGCCGCCAACGTGCCGTCGGCCTCGATCAACGACAACGTGGCGTTCATCGGTCGCATCGACCACGCGCCGTTCGACGCCGTGAGCCTGACCCAGGCCAAGAACACCTGGGGCATCACCGGCTACGCCAAGTACGCGCACGCGCAGGCCCTCACCATGGGCCCCACCAGCACGCCGGCGCATACGGGCGACTCCAAGCAGACCATCGGATCGCTGCAGGGCGAGTATTCGTTCTACTTCGGCCGCGACTACCTGGGCGACGTTCGCAGCAGCGTGTCATACAACCGCAACCAGTCCAATCCGTACCTGCAGCTTCCCAACGGCCAGGTGTTGGTGTCGTCCGCCTTCCCCGGCGGCACCGGCGGGGTGAGCGCCCTCCAATTCGGCGGCAACAGCGCGCTGAACAGCGATACACGCAACCTCACCTGGGAGACGACCACCGACCTGCAGTTCTATCCGCAGGGCCTGGCGGCGCACCGCGTGAAGCTCGACGCCGACGCGCGCCTCGACACCTACTCGCAGGACATGTTGGGCAACCAACTCGGGGCGTTCGCGTACAATTCGCTCGCCGACCTGGCCGCCAACCGGCCGGCGTCGTTCTCGCGCACCCTCAACGCCCCCACCCGCACCGGCGGCGAGTGGAACGCCTTCGCCGCGCTCAGCGATCTCTGGCGCGTCAACCAGACGCTCCAGGTGATGTACGGCGCGCGTCTCGAGGGCAACGCCTTCACTGACGCGCCGGCCTACAACCCCGCCGTGGCCTCCGCATTCGGCGCCCGCACCGATCATGCGCCCAACAGC
>DATLTC010000076.1 GCA_035533755.1 Gemmatimonadaceae bacterium | reverse complement strand
GGCGCGCCGTGCTCACCCTGCAGCCCCAAAGCATTTCAATCCGTATCATCCGTCCAATCCGGAGCATCCGGCCGAACCACTCCGTTCTGGATGCTCGCCCGCCCCGGCTATTTCTTCTGTCCGTAATACGCGCCCGGGCCGTGCTTGCGCAGAAAGTGCTTGTCGTGCAGCGCGGCGCCGATGGCCTGCGCGTCGGCCTCGATGGTCAGCGTGTGATACGCCATGCGCGCCACCTCCTCGAGCACCGACGCGGTGTGCACGGCGTCCTCCACCGTCCTCCCCCAGCAGAAGCTCGCGTGACTGGCCACGAGGACCGCCGGCATGGCCAGGGGATCGAGGCCCGCGAGCCGGCGGACGATGGCCTGCCCGGTCATCGCCTCGTAGTCGGCGGCGATCTCTTCGGCGGTCAGATCGTCCGTCACCGGAATCGAGCCATGGAAGTAGTCGGCGTGGGTGGTGCCGAAGCAGGGAATCTCGCGCCGCGCCTGCGCCCACGCGGTGGCGAAGTGCGAATGCGTGTGCACCACGCCGCCGATCGTCTCGAACGCGCGGTACAGCGCGAGATGGGTGGGTAGATCCGACGAGGGACGCAGCGTGCCGTCCACGACGGTGCCGTGCAGATCGGTGATCACCATATCCTCGGCACGCATGACGTCGTAGGGCACGCCGCTGGGCTTGATCACCACGAGGCCGCGAGCGCGGTCGATGGCGCTCGCGTTCCCGAATGTGAACGGCGCCAGCCCGCGGTCACCGAGGGCGCGGTTGGCGTCGAGCACGGCACTGCGCAGGGATGGAAGCATGGCGTGACCGGGGGCGGTAGATGGAGTGGAAGTTGGCGGCCGGCGGGTATCCCGCAAGGAGCGACGCGACGTCTACCCGGCGCGCGTCCACCGCCCGATGACGGTGGCCACCGCGAGATCCACCGAGACGTTGGTCACGGTGCGCAGCGCATCCGGGATCGCGTCCACGGCGAGCAGGATGCCGATCCCCTCGGGCGGGATCCCCGCCACGAGAAACACCGGCAGCTGCGTCCACGCGCCGTTGGGAACGCCGGGCACGCCGAAGCTGGTGAACACCGACGTCGCGATCACGGGGATCATGCGGCCGGCGCCCAGATGGATGCCGTACACCCGCGCGATGAACACCGCGCCGGCGATCGACGCGACGGGCGCCGCCACCTTGAGCATTGCGGTGGCCAACGGCAGCACGAGCCCGCTCACCTCGACCGGGAGCCCGAGATCGTCCTCCGCCGCGCGCATCAGCGACGGGAGCGACGCCAGCGACGACCGCGAGCCGAACGCGATCGCCTGCGGCGCCGCGAGCGCCCGCGCGAACCGGCGGAGCGGCGTGCCGCCGAGCGTGGCCGCCATGACATAGGCGCCGATGGTCACCACCAGGCAGAGCAGCGCGACCACCAGCATGTAGCCGGCCAGCGACCGCAGCACGTCGAGCCCGATGCGCGTGGCCACGGGCAGGATCAGGGCGAACACCCCGAGCGGCCCCACGCGCAGCACCCAGCCCACGATCACGAGCAGTGCGTCGCCCACGGCGCGGCACAGATGCACCACCGCCGCCCGCTGGTCGGCCTTGATGCGCGTGGTGGCGAAGCCGAACAGCAGCGAGAAGACGATGAGCCCGAGCATCGCGCCGTCGGCCGCCGCCCGCACCGGGTTCTGCGGCACGATGCTCACCACCAGGGCCGACAACGAGGGCTGCTGCTGGGCCGCGGCGGCCGCCGCCGGGGGCATGGGAATCGCGCCGGCCGGCACGATCGCCGCGAGCAGCCCGGGACTGAGCACGGCGCAGAGCACCGCGCTGGCCGTGACGACGCCGACGAACATCGCAAACGTCCCCGCGGCCCCGCGCGCCGCGTTGCGTTGCTCGGCGGACGACGCGGCGGCCACGATCACGTTGACCACGACTAGCGGCACGACCGTCATCAGGATGGCGTTCACCCAGATCGTGCCCAGCGGCGCGAGGAACGACACCGCGCGATCGGCGGCGGCGCTGTGCGCCGCGGCCACCAGGAGGCCGGCGATCGTGCCGAGGAGCACGGCCACGACCATCTGTACCGAGAGCTTCTTCATGTGGGGCAACGGGTCAGAAGGTGGCGCCGAAGGTGAG
>DATLTC010000075.1 GCA_035533755.1 Gemmatimonadaceae bacterium | reverse complement strand
CCGGAGGAATGCGTGGGGGCTGCGCCCGTGAAGCATCGAGTCCGGACCGTGAGATCGGGCCGGCCTCTCCGCCCCGATCTCCGCTGCCGCGTTCCCCAGAGCCTTCTCCGGCAGGTTTCGCTCAGTCCGATGAATCCGAATCCTGATTCTGAGTGGCCGACCCGGCGCGACGGCCGGCCTACCGCGTCCAGATCAGCGTGACGCAGTCGCTCGATCCGCCGCTCATCGCGCCCTCGCCCACCCCCGTCGCGTTGAACTGCGGCGGAAGCTCGCCCGTCCGGTACGTCTCGATACCGGCGATCATCGACGGATCCAGCAGCGCGTCGAGCCCCTGCTTGAGCACGCGGCTCACCCGCCCGCCCGGCATCGCGCGTCCCGGCACCGTCACGCGCGCACCGTCGATGTAGAGGTTGTCGGTGCAGATCGCGCGCCCGGAGTACCGGCCGATGTCGGTCATCATCGTGGGCGCCCAGCGGTTCAACTGCTCCTCGGACACATATGCGCTCGGCGGCGCCGCGCCGTATTCCCGCCGCTCGTAGAAGCCGGTGCGCTCCAGCCGCATCACGGTGTCGGCGGGCCCGCGGGCAATGCCGCGCGCTCGCGTATGCACCGTGGGCAACTGCGGGAGAATGGCGTCGATCGTGAGCGTCACCGGCGTCGTGTCCCGCACGGCATTCTGCACGGGGTAGGTGCGCATCAGATAGCCCACCTTGCGAACGCGCAGGAACGCACCGGACGTGTCGAGCGGGAGCGCCACCGTCCCCGTGCTCGTGGTGATGGCCGAGAGGCCGGTGAACACGTCCTTCACCTCGACGCCCGGGATGGGTTCGCCGGTCTGGTCGTCGAACACGCCGATCACTCGCAGGTGCACGGCGATGCTGTCGGCGGGGCCGGCGGCGGATTTGTGCTGGGCGCGCGCCCGTGGAGCGACGCACACGAGCGCGGCCAGGGCCAGCGCCGAGGCGTGCCGGATGAACGGAATGGGGGGTCTGTTCATGGGTGGATTCCCGTCGGGGTCACACGGAGCATAGCGGCCGGCCGCCACGGCGCGGCACCGAATCATTCCGCATAGGTGCCCAACCGACGCCGACTTGCGGCCGCCGGCCAATCACCCCCTTCCCCCACCCTGATTTTCGGTGTTTATTCGGGTATGTCAGGCGCCGTTGCCCAGGACCTTCTCGCCCTCCGTGCCCTTCTCGAAGAGCGTTTCCCCGATGCCTCGCCCATCACTCGGCGAGCCACCACCCAACTCGCCACGGGCATCGGCGAGCTGGACCGCGCGCTGCCCAGCGGCGGGCTCCCGCGCGGCCGGCTTTCCGTATGGGCCCCGCAGGGCGGCGCCACGGCCATTCTCCGCGCCGCCTGCCAGGGCGTTCTCGCCGCCGGCGAACGCGCCGCCTGGATCGACAGCGTGGGCACGGTGGCCGGCGCGTTCTGGGACGAGGGGCCACTGCTCGTCCGCCCGTCCAGCCGGCTCAATGCGCTGAGATCCGCCGAGGAGCTGCTGCGCTCGGGCGGCTTTGCGCTTGTCGTATTGGCCGGCGCCGAGCCCAGGGGACAGGAGACCGTCCGTCTCACCCGCGCCACGCGCGACGGCGGGAGCGCGCTCGTCGCGCTCACCACGCACGCCGCGATGTCGGCGCTCAAGCTCACCTCGCGCATCACTCCCGCCGACTACCGCTACAGGCGCACGCCGTTCGGCGATCCCGCCGAGATCACGCACGCCCGCGTGCGCATGGACGCGGTGGCGCTCGGATGGAAGGCGCACGCCGAATTCGTTCTTCCGGTCACGCATCATGAGTTACGTCTGTCTCTGGAGCCCGAGCTGGCCGACCGGCGCGGCGCTTCCCGCTGATCTCGTCACCGCTCTGCTGGAACACACGCCGCGCGTGAGCGTCGGCGTCGGCGGTCGCGTGTGGGCCGACGCGCGCGGACTCGACGCGGGCACGCTGGCCGTGGCACTGCTCGACGTCGCGCAGCGCCACGGCTTTGCCAACGCGCGGGCCGGCGCCGCCACCACCGTGATCGCCGCCCAACTGGCGGCCACGCAGGGCACGGCGCCGTTCGCCGTGGTGAGGCCGGGCCACGACCGCGAGTTCATCGCGCCGTTTCCCATCGACGTGCTCGAACCCTCCACGCTGCTCGATCACCTGCTCGACGGCATCGGCGTGGAGACGCTCGGCGCGCTCGCTGCGCTGGATGCCGAACACATAGAAGTGCGGTTGGACGCCGAAGGCGTGCGCCTGTGGAAGCTCGCGCGGGCCGACGATCCGCGGCTGCTGTTCGCGTTGCCCGCCCGCGCGCTCCCCAGCGCCTCGGTGGAGTGGGTGGACTACGCGCTGCGCGACGCCGAGCGGTTGACGTTCGTGGTGAACGCGCTGGCCGGCACCGTGTGCGCCGCGCTCGCCGGCGGCGGGCAGCGGGCGCGCGAGCTGTCGCTCGCCTTCTCGCTCGCCGACCGCACGGAGTTCGCGCACCGCATTCGTTCGGCGCGGCCCACCGGCAGCCAGAAGGCGTGGATGCGGCTCATCCGCGCGGCGCTCGACCGCATCACGCTGCCCGACGCGGTGACCGGCGTGACGCTGCGCGTGGAGTCGGTGATCGGCAACGACGGCATGCAGGGCGATCTGTTCGACAAGGGGTTCGCCAGCGCGCCGCAGGTGGAGCGCACCGTGTCGCAGTTGATGGACGATCAGGGCGACGTGGTGCTCACGCCAAATAACTCGGCGCATCCGCTGGTGGACGCGCGCACGGAGTGGACGCGGGAGGATCCCGCAGTGGCGGCAACGAGCGGGGAACGCGGCGTGGCCAAGGCACAGAGCGGAGCGAAGCCCACGCCACGTCTCACCCTGCAGCTCGTGTCGCCGCCGCGGCCCGTGTCGGTGCGCACGGCGGAGCGCCGCGACCATCAGGTGCCGGTGCAGTATCGCGACGGCGGCACGTCGTACGCGATCGTGGAGGCCGCCGGCCCCGAACGCGTGTCGGGCGGACAGTGGGAGGTGCCGTACGCGCGCGAATATTTCCGGTGCGTTCGCGAGGACGGCACGCTGGTGTGGTTGTATCGGGATGCGGTGGGAGGTTCGCAGGTGGCGGTTGGCAGTTCGCAGTTCGCGGTTGGCAGTTCGCAGTTGACGGTTTCCCCTCCTACCCCCCTACCGTCCTACCGTCCTACCAGTTGGTACCTGCACGGCTGGTGGGACTGACCCGTGCCGTACGTGGAGCTTCGCGGGCACACGGCGTTCTCGTTCGGTGACGGCAGCGCCACCCCCGAAGCGCTGGTCGCCAGAGCCCATGCCCTCGGTTACCGCAAACTGGCAATAACCGACCACGCAGATCTTGGCTCTCTGGTCCGCGCGCAGCTTGCCGCGCGGGCGTGCGATCCGCCGCTGGAGCTGATCGCCGGCGCGGAGATCAACGTGGACGGCATGCCGGCCGCGTTCCTGGCGCGCAACGCGCAGGGGTATCGCAACGTCGCCGCGCTCGTCACCGCGGCGCGCGTGGGCAACTGGACCACCTGGGACAAGACCGCGCAGCGCCACCGGCGCGGGCGGTCCGGCGTGACGTGGGCGCAGGTGGCGCAGCATGCCGAGGGCGTGCATGCGCTCACCGGGCCCGGGTCGGGGCCGCTCGCGTCGCGCATCCGGGCCGGCGACGACGACGGCGCGCGTGGTCTGCTGGGCGCTTGGCACGAGCTGTTCGGCGAGCGGCTGGCCGTGGAGGTGCAACTGCACCACACCGGGGGCGCGGAGGCGGCGCTGGCCGGCGCGTTGGTGTCGCTGGCCGAGCGTGAGCGCGTGCCGTGGGTGGTGACGCACGATCCGCGGTACGTGGACGAGGCGGGGCGGCTGGTGCACGACATGCTCACCGCGCTGCGCGCCGAGCTGACCATTGACGAGGCGGCGGCGCGCGGCGTGCTGCACCCCAACGGCGATTGGCGGCTGTTGGCGCCGGTCGAGATGGAGCGGCGGTGGCGGGGGCGCACCCAGGGATTGTGCGAGAGCGCGCGCATCGCGGCCGAGTGCGAGCCTCTGGACTTCGCGTGGATGCGCCCGCCCATGCCCACGTTCGCCGTGCCGGTTGGGCACGACGACATCAGCTTCCTGCGCGAGCAGGCGTACGTGGGAGCACGCGAGCGGTGGGGCGGCGTGGTGTCGCCCAGGCAGGCGGCGCAGATCGAGCACGAGCTGGCGGTGATCGGCAAGCTCGGCTTCTCGGGGTTTTTTCTGGTGATGTGGGACGCCGTGCGGTTCGCGCGGGAGCGGGGGATTCTCTGTCAGGGGCGTGGGAGCGCGGCCAATTCGGTGATCGCGTTCTGTCTGGGGATCACGGCGGTGGACCCCGTGGAGCACGGGCTGTTGTTCGAGCGCTTCCTGAGCGAAGTGCGCGTGGATGGAAAGGCCGAGGCGCCCGACATCGACGTGGACTTCGAGCACGACCGGCGCGAGGAGGTGCTGGACTACATGTACACGCACTACGCGCGGGCCCAGGCGGCCATCGCGTGTACCGTGCAGACCTATCGCGCGCCCAACGCCGTGCAGGACGCGATGCGTGCGTTCGGGTATCCGCCGGAGTTGGCCGTGTCCATCTCCAAGCGACTGCACCATGCCGAGCCCGCGGAGGCGGCGGAGACCATCCGTGATGGGCTGGGCGCCGAGCAGGGGCTGGATGTGAGTGACGCGCGTGGGAGGGCGCTGTTGAACGGGATCGCGGCGTTCGATGGAGTGCCGAGGATGCGGTCCACGCACGTGGGCGGGTTCGTGCTGTCGGCGCAGCCGTTGGGGAGCTATCTGCCCATCGAGCAGACCGCGATGGGGCGGACCATCGTGCAGTTCGACAAGGACGATCTGGATGCCGTGGGCGTGCCCAAGTTCGACTTTTTAGGATTGGGCGGGTTGTCGGCCGTGCGGCGGGCGTTCGACGTAATCGAGCGGCGGGTGGGGGAGCGTCCGGCCATGTACACCCTGCCGTACGACGACAAGAAGACGTATGAGCTGATCCAGAGCGGCGAGACCATCGGCACCTTTCAGATCGAGAGTCGGGCGCAGATCGGGTCCATTTTGAAAACCAAGCCCGACCGGCTGTACGACATCGTGGTGCAGGTGGCGTTGATACGGCCGGGGCCCATCCAGGCGAAGTTCGTGAATCCGTATACCGAGCGGCGGCTGGGTCGTGAGCCGGTGACGTATCTGCATCCAGGGCTGGAGCCCATTCTCAAGCGCACGCAGGGGATCCCGATCTTCCAGGAGCAGGCCATGGCCATTGCCATGGCGTTGGGCGGATATACCGGCGGTCAGGCCGACGAGTTGCGGCGGACCAGGGGGAATATCAGGAAGAAGGAGCGGCTGGTGGGGGCGCTCACCAGGCTGCGGGTTGCCATGGTTGACCGTGGCATTGAAGCCGAGATCGCGGACCGGATCTGCGCCGACCTGGTGAGCTTTGCGAATTACGGGTTTCCCGAATCGCACGCGTGGAGCTTTGCGCTCATCGCGTATGCCACGGCGTGGCTCAAGGCGCACTACCCTGCCGAGTTCTTTTACGGATTGCTGAACTCATGGCCGATGGGGTTCTATCCCGTGTCCACGTTGATTCACGATGCCAAGCGGCACGGCGTGCCGCTGCTGCCGCCGTGTTTGAGGGATGGGGATTGGGAGTGCAGCGTGGAGGAGACGGAGGACGCAGGCCGGCCGGCGTTGCGGATCGGGTGGCGGCACGTGCGGGGGGTGGGGACGCGGGTGATCGACGCGCTCAAGGACGCGCGGTTGACCGGACCGTTCATCTCGATTGCCGATGTGGTGCGGCGGGCGCGGCTGAGCCGGGCGGATGTGTTGGGGTTCGCGCGGGCGGGGGCGTTCGGCGTCTGGGCGCCGGACCGGCGGCATGCGGCGTGGGAGGGGCTGAGGGCGGTTGGGGACATGCTGCCGCTGGCGCCGGCGTCACGGGAGTTGCACAGCC
>DATLTC010000074.1 GCA_035533755.1 Gemmatimonadaceae bacterium | reverse complement strand
CTGGTCCATGGACTGCGCGCGCGCGACCAGGCCGCGGTTCACGTACACCCAGCCGCCGGGCACGGCAAAGGCGTTCACTTCCTTCGTGTCCACGATCGCGAAATGCCACGCGAGCCCGCGGGTGTCGGTGACGGCGGCGAGTGAATTGCCGAGTGTATTCACGTACGTCACGATCTGGGCGTCGCGGATGATCGGCAATTGCGTGTCGATCTGCGTGGCGTACGTGGCGCCCAACTGTACTTCCTGCTGGGTGGAGATGGCGCACGCGGTGGCGGCGGCCATCGTGACGGCGACGAGCGCCAGGCGACGCGCGGCGCGTGCAACCGGAACGGAGTGGGTCAGCATGATCAACACCTTCGACGACAGGGGGAGCGTCGGGAGGGTACCCGAGTGTTCTCTGATGGTACGCGGAGCTTCGGGCCCGAACAATCCCGCCTTGGAAGTAGACCGACTGGTGGGTTGGCTCCCAACGATCCATCGCACGCGTGAGCGGCAAACGGGTGGCGGATGTGCAGGTTCCGCCTACGGCACTCACCGGAAAGCCCTTACTGCCCACGCAACGTCCGGGGGCGATTCTACATATCGGCAATGGCCCTGGCGTGAGGAGATTCTATGCGTATGATCGCGAGACGGATCGGAAGCCGTGATGTGCGAGCACCGTTGGCGTTGCTGCTCGTCTGGGCGCTCACCGCGTGTGCGTCGCTCAGTCGGAAGGAAAAGGGAGCGGCGATCGGTGCGGCGGCGGGGGGCGTGGTGGGTGGCGTGATCGGCAACCAGACCGGTTCGACGGCCCGGGGCGCGATCATCGGCGCGGTGGTGGGTGGCGCGGCCGGCGCGATCATCGGCCATCAGATGGACCAGCAGGCCAAGGAACTTCAGCAGAACATTCCCGGGGCCACCGTGACGCGCGTGGGCGAGGGCATCGCCGTGACGTTCGCGTCGGGGCTGCTGTACGACTTCGACTCCGACGTGGTGCGCGCCGACGCCGGGCAGAACCTGCGTGCTCTGGCGGCGAGCCTCGAGAAATACCCGAACACGGATCTCCTGATCGTGGGCCACACGGATGCGGTGGGCACGAGCGAGTACAACCAGGCGCTGTCCGAGCGGCGGGCCACGGCGGCGGCCAACTACCTCGAGGCACAAGGGGTGGCGGCGGGGCGCCTGCGGGCGGTGGGGCGTGGGGAGACGGAGCCCATCGCCGGCAACGACACCGAGGCGGGCCGGCAGCTGAACCGGCGCGTGGAGATCGCGATCTACAGCAGCGCGAGCGCCGGCAATCAGTAGTGTGCGCTGATGCACCGGCCGGCGCCCCAGGATATATGGCCGTGGAGGGATCGATGCAGCATATTGTGAGCACTCACGTGCCCTCCGCCCCCTGGCGGCGCCGTCGGTTGCCGGCGGGCGCGGTTGGTCCCTCAGCGAGGTTGGCGATGATCACGGTCGCCCTCATCGAGGACAATCGTCTGTTGCGCGAGGGCATGACCGCCATGCTCGATGCGCTACCCGACGTGCGCGTGGTGCTCACCGCCACGAGCGTCAAGGCGGAGCACCTGAGGGACGCGAATCCTCGCGTGGTGCTGATCGACGTCGGGCTGCAGGACCGGAGCAGCCTGCGGATGGCGCGCACCGTGAAGCGGACGCTGGCGGATTCCGCCGTCGTCGTGATGGATCTCCTCCCCACCCAGCAGGACGTTGCTCAGTTCGTGAACGCCGGGGTGGCCGGGTTCATCCTCAAAGATGCCACGTTCGAGGATCTCGTCGCGACCATCCGCTCGGTGGCCGCCGGCGCTCGCGTATTGCCGCCCCCGATGACGGGCACGCTGTTTTCCCAGATCGCCGAGGCGGCCGTGCAGCGAGGACGCCACGAGGCGCTCGAGGGCGCGCACATGACGGCACGGGAACGTGAGGTGATCGCCCTCATCGCGGCCGGCATGAGCAACAAGGACATCGCGCAGCGCCTGGACATCGCGACGTATACCGTCAAGAGCCACGTGCGCAACGTGATGGAGAAGCTGGCACTGCACACGCGCCTGCAGATCGCCGCCTACGCGCACGACCACGACGACTAGAGGACCAGGCGGGGGCCTCGCGGCGCGTCTGGGAGTGCGTGCACCGGTCAATGCACGCATCGCCTGAGGCGCGGCGCCGTCCGCCGGCCTGGCGCGCCCCATCCTCCGCGCCTCCCTCAAAGGGAGTACTCCGCGCCTCATCCTTTCTAGCGATGGGCGGTGGGAATGGCGTGAACTAACGTCAAAAGACTGACGTGCGCGAACGTCATGATATGTCGCGCCTCACGCACCAAGAGAGCCGATTGCCCCTGATCGCGCACGGCAGACCGTTCACAGACACTGTGGACGCGTAGCGCGCAGGCACGCTCAACATCAGGTGAGGAGGAGTTCGATGCAACGCATCATGAAGGGCCGATCGGCAACGGCGCGCTTCGCACGCGTCGTCGCGGTGCTCGCCGTGGCCGGGCTGTTCACGGCGGCGTGCGACGTGCACGGGGTGAGCAATCCCGGGACGTTGGCGTCGATGACGGTGACGCCGAACCCGCAGGTGCTGGCGGTCAACGGCACGCAGCAGTTCACGGCGCTCGGCACCGACTTCTCCGGCGCCAATGTCGGGATCACGCCCACCTGGACCGTGGTGGCCGGCGGCGGCACGATCAGCAGCTCGGGCCTGTTCACGGCGGCCGCCTTGGCGGGCACCTATACGAATACGATCAAAGCCACGAGCGGCAGCCTGTCGGCCACCGCGACC
>DATLTC010000073.1 GCA_035533755.1 Gemmatimonadaceae bacterium | reverse complement strand
GGTGTACAGCGACCGCGCGATGGCCGGCGTGATGTCGAGGTCGAGCACGCGCGCCAGGTCGAACACCAGTTCGCCGGTGGCGCACGCGGCGGGATCGCTGAACAGCACCTCGCCGGCGGGATCGTTGGACACCACGTGGTGGTCGATCACGAGCCGCGGCACGGTGAGCGTGCGCACGGCGGGCGCGAGGGTGCCCAGGCGCGTCACGTCGTTGATGTCCACCACCACGAGCTCGTCGATCGCGAGCAACGCTTCGGCGCCCTGGGCGGTGGCGTCCTGCACGTCGTCGTCGAGCAGGAATGCGAACAGGTCGGGCCAGGGGGTGGGATTCACGATCCGCACCGTGACGCCGCGCTGGGCGAGCAACCGGGCCAGCGCCGTTTCCGAGCCGCACCCGTCGCCGTCGGCGTTGATGTGCGTGGACAGCGCCGCCACCGTGCCGGGCTTCCAGAACTCGGCCAGCCGGAGGATCGCGTCGCGTCGCGCGGGTGCTACGGAGAGAGCGTCGAACTCGGCCACGGCAGATGGGGGAGAAAGAGAAACGGCGCCCGGACCGGGCGCCGTTTCAAAGGTAATGCCTTCGAGGCTCAGTCGCCCGCGGCCTCGGCCGCGCGGCCGATGTGCGAGTGCGACTTGCCGTAGGTGAAATACACCACGAGGCCGATCGCCATCCACACGGCCAACCGGATCCAGGTGTCGATGGGCAGGAAGACCATCATGAACACGCAGGTGAAGATGCCGAGGATCGGCACCAGCGGCACGAACGGCGTGCGGAACGGCCGCTCGAGCTCGGGACGCTTGTACCGGAGCATGATCACGCCACCGCATACGATCACGAACGCCATGAGCGTGCCGATGGACACCAGCTCGCCGAGCAGGCCGATCGGGAACAGCCCGGCCACCACGCCGGCCACCGACCCCGTGAGGATCGTCGTGACATACGGCGTCTGGAACTTGGGGTGCACCTTGCCGAACACCGCGGGGAGCAGGCCGTCGCGCGACATCGAGAAGAAGATGCGCGGCTGGCCCATCAGCATCACCAGCACCACCGAGGCGAGGCCGAGGATGGCGCCAATGTTCACGAAGTAGGCGAGCCACCGGAGCGGCTGACCGGCGGCCTCGATGGCCACGAACACCGGGTGCGGCACGTTGAGCGTGGTGTAGTTGGCCAGGCCCGTCATCACCAGCGCCATCAGGATGTAGAGCACCGTGCACACCAGGAGCGAGGCCAGAATGCCGATCGGCATGTCCCGCTGCGGATTCTTGGCCTCCTGCGCGGCGGTGCTCACGGCGTCGAATCCGATGTACGCGAAGAACACCACCGCCGCCCCGCGCACGATGCCGCTGAGCCCGAACTCTCCGAAGTGGCCGTTGTTGGGCGGGATGAACGGATGCCAGTTGGCCGTCTTCACGTACATGAAGCCGAAGCCGATCACCAGGATCACGATCGACACCTTCGTGATCACGATCAGGTTGTTGAAGTTGGCCGATTCCTTGATGCCGACCACCAGCAGCGTGGTCATCAGGCCGATGAGGATCATCGCCGGCAGGTTCAGCATGCCGTGCGACACCACGTTCCCGGCGGCCACGCAGGCGTCCGCGGCCAGCGCCACGGCCTGGTTGGTGGCCGGATTGATGCAGAGCACGCTGCGCACGAGGTCGTGCGTGCCGACCACGTCCAGCGGCGCCTGCGTCCACGCGAGCGGCAGGTGGAACCCGAGTTCGTTCATGAACGCCGTGAAGTACCCCGACCAGCCCACGGCCACGGTCGCGGCACCGAACAGGTACTCGAGGATCAGGTCCCAGCCGATGATCCAGGCGATGAACTCGCCGAGCGTGGCGTAGGCGTAGGTATAGGCGCTGCCCGCGATCGGAATGAGCGCCGCGAACTCGGCGTAGCAGAGGCCGGCGAACAAGCAGCCCAGCCCGGCCACGACGAACGAGAGCACGATGCCCGGACCGGCGTACTGCGCCGCCGCGGTGCCGGTGAGCACGAAGATGCCCGCGCCGATGATCGCGCCGATGCCCAGAAATGTCAGATTCCACGCACCGAGCACGCGCTTGAGGTTGTTCGCACCTTCGGCGCTCGCTTCGGTCTGCAGTACGGCGAGGCTCTTGGTGGACGTGAGGCCCATGTCAGATTCTCCGGGGATTTACATACGAAGGGGCGGCAGTCGCGCCGCCCGGTGGTGGGGACACACAGTCCGGCGGGGCAGCCCGGATTGTATGCAAATCAGAACTTGTCGCCGCGGCCCGTGGTTTGTCAATGGGCCGGGCCGATGCGCGACGGGCCCCCTTGCAGGGGCCCGTCCGGTGCTCACAGCGAGTAGTTCGGCGCTTCCCGCGTGATCGTCACGTCGTGCGGGTGCGACTCCCGCAGTCCCGCCGCCGTGATCCGCACGAACGCCGTGCGCGTGCGCAACTCGTCGATGCTGCCGCAGCCCACGTAGCCCATGCCGCTGCGGAGCCCGCCCACCATCTGGAACAGCACGTCGCCCACCGGACCCTTGTAGGGCACGCGCCCCTCGATCCCCTCGGGCACGAGCTTCTTGGGCGAGAGTTCGCCCTCCTGGAAGTACCGGTCGGCGCTCCCGTCCTGCATGGCCGACAGCGATCCCATGCCGCGCACCATCTTGAACCGGCGCCCCTCGAGCAGGAACGCCTCGCCCGGGCTCTCCTCCGTGCCGGCGAGCATGGACCCCATCATCACGCTGGACGCGCCGGCGGCCAGCGCCTTGACCGCGTCGCCCGAATACTTGATGCCGCCGTCGGCGATCACCGGCACGCCGTCGGCGCCCTCCACGGCGTCGAAGATCGCCGTGAGCTGCGGCACGCCCACGCCGGTGACCACGCGCGTGGTGCAGATCGAGCCCGGCCCCACGCCCACCTTCACCGCGTCCACCCCGCGCTCCACCAGCGCCCGCGCGCCCTCGCGCGTGGCGATGTTCCCGGCAATGAGTTGCACGGCGGGGAACTTCTCGCGCACCTGCGCGGTGGCCCGCAGCACGCCGTCGGCGTGTCCGTGCGCGGTGTCGATGACGAGCGCGTCCACGCCGGCTTCGACCAGCGCCCGCGCCCGGGCCAGGAAGTCCCCCGCCGCCCCGATCGCCGCCGCCACCCGCAGGCGCCCGTGCTCATCCTTGTTCGCCGTGGGAAACTGCCGCCGCTTGTGGATGTCCTTGACGGTGATCAGCCCCTTGAGCCTGCCCGTCTCGTCCACCACCGGAAGCTTCTCGATCCGCCCCTTGGCCAGGATGCGCTCGGCTTCGTCGAGCGTGGTGCCCAGGGGCGCCGTCACCAGCCGGTCCTTGGTCATCGCCTCGTTGAGCGTGCGGTCGAGCTGCTTCTCGAACTGCAGGTCGCGGTTGGTGATGATACCCACCAGCCGCCCCTCGTCGTCCACGATCGGCACGCCCGAGATGCTGAACCGGCGCATCAGCGCCGTGGCCTCGCGCACGGTATCGCCCGGGCGCAGCGTGATCGGATTCATGATCATCCCGCTCTCGCTGCGCTTCACCCGGTCCACCTCCGCCGCCTGGCGGTCGATGGACATGTTCTTGTGGAGCACCGCGATGCCGCCGGCGCGGGCCATCGCGATCGCCATGTCGCTCTCGGTGACCGTGTCCATGGCCGCCGCCACGAGCGGAACGTTCAGCTCGATGCCGCGGGTGAAC
>DATLTC010000072.1 GCA_035533755.1 Gemmatimonadaceae bacterium | reverse complement strand
GGGGGTTGCCATTGGCGAATGCTAAGGCTTGTGCAAGCTGCGCTGGGTCAAAGCGCTCCGACGGGTGCGAGGAGAGCCGCTCAAGAAGGGCGAGCGCATTCTCTGGCAAGAGGCGGCGGACGCGGAGCGAATGCAACGTGTCGCACGAATCTAGTAGGTGGCCGACGCGATGGCGCGTCGTCACCAATATGAGAACGGCCCGCGCGACGTGGTGGGATGCGAGGGCTCCAATGATGGTGGCAGACGCACTATCAATGTGGTGCCCGTCGTCGATGGCCAGCACAAGCGTTTGTTCCGCGGAGACGGCATCGACGGCCTCCGTGATCGCCCGAGCGGCAAACGCGCTTAGAAATGTTGGCTCTGCCTGTGCCAGAGGCGCTGGTGCGTCGACGGGACTGTGGGTCAGGCGCTGAAGGAAAGCCATCGCCTCCGGTGCTACCCCCAGCCCACCCGGCGCGTCGAGGAGTTTCGGCACCAGATCCACGAATACGCCGAGCGGCCGCCGGACGTCATGCGGAGCGCACTCCACCTTCACGCATGTGGCTCCGTCCAGCGCAGCGGCCTTCAGGAACTCGGTGGCGAGACGCGTCTTGCCAATGCCAGGTTCGCCGTAGATGAGCACCACACTCGCTTCGCTGTGCTTGGCGCGATGGTAGTGTCGCCACAGCTCAGCCATTTCCTCGTCACGCCCGACGAACGGTCCGGGACCGATACGGCGGAATGACGGTTCCGGAACGTGTTCGTGGATTCGCGTGCGAAGCGCATGCGCCGACGTCCGCAACTGCGTCGGGTAGTGGCCGATTTCCTCAAGGTAGGAGTCGAGTAGCTGGACGGCGCCCGCCTTCTGTCCGCCGAGGGCGAGAGATTCGGCAAGCGCGAGCGTGGCTTCGTCGTTGAGGGGATCAATTGCCAGGCACGCTCGCGCAATGGGTTCGAGATCACGCCACCGCCCCAGAACGCGGAACTGGCCCAATTGGTCTAACAGTCCTCGCCGAACGTCATGCATGATGCGTACGCGCTGCGCGTCCAGCCAATCGGAATACGGCTGGGAGAAACTGGGCGAGTAACCGGGCAGGAATCCTCTGCCGGCGGCTTCCAGAAATTGCGGCGAACGGCTTCCCGCTTCGTGAACCTGCGCAAAATCAGTGCGCACCAATTCCGGCGGTATCGACACCGAATCCGCGTGAGCCACGATGGGAGCCCCAAGATGCCGCATCCGATAGATCAGTTGCCGTAGGCTGTGCGCGCCAGCGTCGCGGCCATGCTTTGGGAACAAGAGTGACTGCAACTCGTCCCGAGGTATGGCGCGTCCTGGTTCCAACGCCAGGTACAGAAGCGAACCAAACCCGCGCGATGCGCTGGGAAGCACGTGGCGGACCCCCACGTGAATCACGGCTACGCCGAGTGTATGGAGGAAGATCATGGCGACGTGCGGGTCGTGCGGCGTGTCTCGGCACGCTGGGCCACCGGGGGGACGGCGTCGTCACCGCAGAGTCCAGTATGTGACTTCCAGTAGTCGAACGCCAGCCTGTGCCGAGAAAACATCCGGACCAGCACCGTTCGCGCCCTGAGAGTGTCAATTCACCGCGTGGGTAGGGTGTGCGCTCCGGTCCGCTTGCGGCGATCCCGTCCGTACGGCGTGAGTCTCCGCTCGGGGTGGGCTCCCCTGGCCGCAATGCAGGCGCCTACCACACTGGACCGGTTGCCCAACTACCTTACGCCATGCGAAATCCCGATGGCGACGACACCGATCCGCTCGACGACGAGTTCCCCCTGGGTGACGGCGCGGCCGACACCGAGGCCACGGTGCTCTGCCCCTACTGCGCCGAGGAAGTGGAGATCACGCTCGATCCGGGCGGCGGCCCCGAGCAGGAATACGTGGAAGATTGCGAGGTGTGCTGCCAACCCTGGCGCGTGAACGTGGCCTACACCGAAGACGGCCACGCCGAGGTCACGGTACAAGCGCTGGACGAGTAGCCGGCCCCATCGGCCGGCGGCCGCCTACGGCCGCTGCTCCACCTGGATCACCCGATCCGCCGTGATTCCCTCGGCCTCGGCCTGGAAGTTCAACACCACGCGATGCTCCAGCACGCGCATGGCTATGGCGTTCACGTCTTCCAGGTCGGGCATGGGCCGGCCATCCATGGCCGCCCGCGCCTTGGCCCCCAACACCAGATACTGGCTGGCCCGCGGACCCGCCCCCCAACTCACGTACTTCTTTACCAGCGGCGTGGCGTCGTCGCTCTCGGGCCGCGTGCTGCGCGCCAACTTCACGGCGTAGCTCACCACGGTGGGCGGCGCCGGCAGCCGCCGCACCAGATGCTGCAGGTCCAGCAACTGCTGCGCGTTCAACAGCGGCGTGATCTGCACGGCGTCGTCGCTGGTGGTGGCGGCCACGATCCGCTCCTCCTCCGCCCGCGTGGGATACCCCACCCGCAGCTGGAACATGAACCGGTCCAACTGCGCCTCGGGCAGGGGATACGTGCCCTCCTGCTCGATGGGGTTCTGCGTGGCCAGCACAAAAAAGGGACGCGGCAGCGCGTGCGTCTGGCCGGCCGCGGTCACGGCGTGCTCCTGCATGGCCTGCAACAGCGCCGCCTGCGTCTTGGGCGGCGCCCGGTTGATCTCGTCGGCCAGCACGATGTGCGCAAAGATGGGCCCGTTCACGAACTTGAAGAACCGCCGCCCCGCCACCCGGTCCTCTTCCAACAGCTCGGTGCCGGTGATGTCGCTGGGCATGAGATCGGGGGTGAACTGCACCCGCGAAAAGCTGAGATCCAACGCCTGCGCCACGGTCTGCACCAGCAGCGTCTTGGCCAATCCGGGCACGCCCACCAGCAGCGCATGCCCGCCGGCCAGCAGCGCGGTGACCAGATCGTCCACGATATCGTGCTGACCTACAATGCGCCGGCCAATCTGCGCCTTGAGATCGCGGTGCGCCCCGGCCAACTGCGCCAGCAGCTCGAGATCGCGATCGTCGTCGCGCAATGGGCGAGGGGCGGGGGTTGTGGCCACGGAACACCGGGCAGAGGGTGACAATTACCGCGCGTGCCCGCAAAGCTAACGCCACGCACGGGGCAGCCGACAGACCGCCAATGCCCAGCAAGCAGCGGGCGGCGGGCAGTCCGTACCGGAGTGCCCACCGCCCGCCGTTCACTGCCTGTTGCTCACTGCCTGCTGCCTACGCAGGCCTAATGATCGCCCCGCACCATCCGGCCCAGCGCCACGTACGCGCCCGGCACGTGCGCCAGCGCCAGCGACACGGTGTGCGTGCCCGTGGCGTTGTTGGCCTGCCACGCCACTCCCGGCACGCCCACGGTGCCGGTGAACTGGAAGGTGAAGTCGGCCATCACGCACGCCGCGGGCGGCACGTGGAAGCCGTGATGCTCACCGCGCCCCGAACTGTCGGCGCCGGTGCTGTCTTTGGGAGTGGGGCAGGGCGCGGTGCCCGGCGTCACGCTGTTCTGCTGCGTGCCGCTGGTGCCCCACCAGGTGCCGCCGGCTCCGTTGAAATACTTGAGCCGCGCGGGAATGGGCAGCAGCATCCTGGCCGCCGAGTCCACCGACGCCGAGTCGTGGGACGCCGAGTCGGCCGACGCGCTGTCGCCGCGCGTGAACCGCGGCAGGCCGATGGCGCCAGAGTCGGACATGGCCACCAGCTGGATGATGTGCGCCGGCTGGCCGGGCTGCCACGCGAACAGCGTGTGCGTCACGCGCGGGAACCCGAACGGACACTCGTACTCGGCGTCGTGCGAGTTGTCCATGGGCGGCATGGGGCAGGCCGCGGGGCCGAGCGTGTCGTCCACGGCCAGCGCCACGGCGTTGAAGGTCTGCGGCACGTTGTCCACGAGGATGGTGATGGTGTCGAACACCGGCGCGCGCTGGAGCACCGCGGCCGCGCCGTAAAAGCGATTGGCGTCGTCACTGTCGCCGTGCGTGGCGACCACCGAGTCGCCCATGGTGTTGAATTGGGCCGCCACGACGGACGCCGCGACGTTGGATGAAAAGGTTGGAGCGGTGGGCGTGCGGTCGGACGAGCAGCCTGCGGCGGCACTCGATACGATGGCGACGGCAACCCACACGCCCCGGGAAGAATGAGTCCTCATGGGGGCACCTCCTGGTTCAGAACTCTGCGCGTACTACTCTCGAAGACGCGCCGGGTGCCACGATTTCACGCTAAGAATGGCGGCGAAAAACGAACGCGCGCTGACGCGTGTTAAGTGCGGCGACGCGTGAGCGGCGTCACAATCGCGCGCGCCGGTGAACAGCCGGCGCGCGCGGCGCGCTCAGTTGCTGTTGGCAAAGCGCGGCCACACGGATTGCAGCGTGGTTCTTGGATTGCGCGCCAACCACACGCGCACGTCGCGCTCCTCCTGCACCGACCAGGGACTCAAGATGCGCGCCGCCAGCCGCACGCTGCCGTACATGGACGCCAGCTTTGCCGAGTCAACGCGGATGGCGATGACCACCGTGCCCGGGCGCGTGCCCGGCCCGAAGAACCAGAACGATCCGCATCCGCATACGGCCGGCGGCAGTCCGTATTTGCCGGCGTAGAACTCGGCGGCGCCGGCCTCTCCGTAGTTGTCGGCGCCGATCACCGCCTGCGCCTGCTCGGCGGGCGGCAGCGCGCGGTACACGCGGGCCAGCGTTTGCGCCTGATGCTCCCAGCCGATCTGGTCGGCAAAGTCCTGCGGCAACAGGTCGCTGCCGCCGCGGTTGGTGCCCAGAGCCCACGTGGCGCCCGCGCGCACGATGTACTGCGCCGTGCGCTCGCGCGAGAGCAGCGGGAGGGCAATGGGAACGACGATCAGGCCTTCGAGCGCGATGACGGCGGCCACCGCAACGCGCAGCGGCGCGCGCACGCGGGGCGCGGGGGCGCGGCCCATGCGTTCCAGCCACACCGCGCCGGCGGCGATGAGCGTGGGGTAGATGGGGCCCACGTAGTACGGCTTGCCGTGCAGCAGCATGAGCAAGAAGAACGCGAGCACGCACGCCCAACCGGCGGCGCGGTACGCGGCCAGCGGCCGCCACGCCACCATGGCCACCGCGCCCGCCACCGCGAGCATGAACGTGGCGGCGCCGAGCATGAAGGGCATGGCCACTACATATGACAGCCAGTTCACGTGGGTGAGCTGCGAGGCCTGGAGGTCTCGCATCTGCCCCACCACGGGAAAGTGCAGCGCGATCTGGCCCGTGATGCTGGGGCTGCCGATGGCAAAGGCGAGCGCAGCGGCCAGCCAGGGCCATGGCGTGCGCAGCGACTGGCGGAGCGGCGTGACGAGCAGGGCGCCGAGCACCGAGACGCCCAGGAAGAGGATGCTGAACTTGGTGAGCAGGCCCAGCCCCATGGCGGCGCCGAAGGCCAGCCACCAGTGGCGCGCGGCGCGGGCGCGTTGTGGGCCGAGGGGCTCGGCGGCGGCGCGCGCCACGCGCAGGAGGGCGTAGAGGGCGAGCGTCCACCAGAGCTGGTCGAGCACCACCGGCTGGAAGAGGTTGCCGGGGCGGAGGAAGATGGGAGCGCAGAGCGTGGCGAGGGCGGCCAGGCCCTGGGCAAAGCGAGCGCCGCCGAGTTCGCGGGCGATGACGGCGGCGAGGACGACGAGGGCCGTGCCCTCGAGGGCGGGAAAGACGCGGGCGGCGGCGAGCGTGTGGCCCAACAGGGCCGTCTGCGCGTTGGCGAGCAGGGCGATGAGGGGCGGGAAGTCCATGCGCCAGAAGCGCAGGTGACGGCCCATGGCAAAGTACAGGAACTCGTCGCGGTGCAGGCCGTATGGGGAGACGGCGAGCACGAGCATGTGGACGGCGAACTTTGCGGCGGCGAACGCGGCCACGAGCCCGAGGCCGAGCGGGGCCCTGGGCAGAGGCTGGGGTGCCGCGCCGGTGGTGCTGGTGGCCGGCGGTATGGCGGGGGCTACCGGACCGTGAAGGCCACGCGCTCACTCACCGGGAAGTTGGAGCTGGTGAGGGTGGCGATGGCGGTGTAGTTGCCGGGGGCCGGGGGGTTCTTCCAGTTCTCGGCCACTTCGAAGCCCTGGCCGCCGCTCACGTATTTGATCTGCGTGGACTGGGTGAACATGCGGGCCTTGGCCCACTGCCACACCTGGCGGCCGAGCGAGTCGACGACGACGAAGTCGTAGGACTGGCCGCTGGGGAACTTGACCTCGACGCTCTTGTCGCCGGTGTTGACGACGTGGAGGGCGAAGCGGACGGCGTGGTCGCGGTGCTGGACGTCGAGGTAGGCTTTGACGTTGGGGTGGCCGCTGACGGGTTGCGCCTGTGGCGCCGGTTTGACGGCGACGGCGGAGTGGGCGCGCGCGGTACAGGCGACGCCGATGGCTCCGGCACACAGCAACGAGATGACGAGGCGCGAATTCATGTCAGGCGAGACGGGCAGGCGGGCGTCGCGGCACAGATTTGTGAGGTGCGTCCCAATCACAAATCCGACCACAGGCGAACTTATCAATCGTACGACGAATAGTCAACGTGAAGCGTAACGGGCGATCTGACGGCGGGGCCGCGACTTGGGTGGTCAAGGGGGTGGGGTGGGGCGGAGGGGGGCGGATGTGGGGAACTGTGGAGTCGCGAAGCCGGCGGCGCGGGTGGGTGGAACGGGGGCAGGGGAAGACATCAGATTTGTGTTATCGGGGTGGGATGGGCCGGCCGGCCGAGGGTGCCACGGCGTTGGATCCGGCGCATTCGGGGCGTCATGCGGAGCCTCTTGTTCAGGGGTTGCCTTCTGGGTGCCCGCATGGGCGCGCGGAGCGGGCGAGTGAGAGTGAAAACCATGCGTCCGGTTCGCTTGCGAAAAATTTCACAAAGTCCTAGTTTCCGGGCGGAAATGGACCGTGATCGCGAGCCAAACCCAGGGCGGGACGAGGGCCGATTCTCGCCCAGCAAGCGGACGATTCCGTCGGGCGCGCAGTTTGCCGGCATCGGGCTGCAGTTCGGGCTGACGATCGTGGTGTTCGTATTCGGCGGCATCTGGCTGGACGCGCATCTGCACACGTCGCCCTGGCTGGTGATCGTGGGCACGTTCGCCGGGGCGACGGGCGGGTTCTACTCCATGTATCGGCAGGTCATGGCGGAGCAGCGGCGGAACGAGCGGGACGCGCGGTGAAGGTGTTCGGGCTGTTCGCGCTGGCCGCGGCGGCGATGATCGGCGCGTCGATGGCGGCGCTGATGCTGCTGTTCGGCGGGGCGGGCGATCATGCGGCGCTGGAGCTCTCGGCGCTGGTGGCGTTCGCGGCGCACCTGGTGGCGTTCGCGCTCGCGCGGGGGCTCAGGGGGCGCAACATCTGGCTGGCGTGGGGGCTGGGCAGCCTGCTGCGGCTGGGCACGCTGGTGATCTATGCGGTGCTGGTGGTGAAGGTGTTGGCGGTGCCGCTGGTGCCGGCGCTGATCGGATGCGCGACGTTCCTGTTTCTCCCCACGGTGATCGAACCTCTGTTGCTGCTCAAATGAGACTTCGCACGTTTTTCGTGATGCTGTTGATGGCCGCGGCGATGCCGGCGATGGCGCAGAACGCGCCCGTGGCGCCGGCGGCGCAGGGGGTGCGCGCGCCGGAGCAGGAGCCGGGGCTGCGCAAGCCGCTGGGCCCGGCCGACCTGATCATGCCGCACATCACCGATGCGCGGACCATGGAACTGCCCTGCTTCAATCGCGACTGGTCGTGCGAGGTGAAGCTGCCGTCGTGGCCGGTGCGCATCGGCAGCACGACGATCGACATGGGGCCCACCAAGCACGTGGTGTTCATGCTGCTGGCGGCGGCGCTCTGCCTGCTGGTGATGGTGGGCACGGCGCGCGCGCACGTGCGGGCGTCGGAGGCGCACGGCCATCCGACGGGGATGGCGGCGGGCCTCGAGTCGGTGGTGCTCTATCTGCGCAACGAGATCTTTTTGCCCTCGCTGGGCCCGCACGGCGACGCCTACGTGCCGTTCGTGCTGACGCTGTTCTTCTTCATCCTGTTCATGAACCTGATGGGGCTCATCCCCTACGGGTCCACGCCCACGGGCAACGTGAGCGTGACGGCGACGCTGGCGCTGTGCGCGTTCGTGGCCACGGAGACGGCGGGCATGAAGGCGCAGGGCCTGGGCTACATGAAGACCATCGTCTACTGGCCGAGCGACATGCCGGTGGCCATGAAGCTGCCGCTGACGCTGGTGATGACGCCGGTGGAGATCATCGGCAAGTTCACCAAGCCGTTCGCGCTCACGATCCGTCTGTTCGCCAACATGATCGCGGGGCACGTGATCGTGCTGGCGATGATCGGGCTGGTGTTCACGTTCGGGAGCTGGTTCATCGCGCCGGCGCCGATCGCGATGGCGATCGGGATCATGATCCTGGAAGTGCTGGTGTCGTTTATTCAGGCGTTCATCTTTGCGCTGTTGGCGGCGGTGTTCATCGGGCAGATCAGAGCCGCCCATCACTAATAGGACGGTAGGACGGTAGGACGGTAGGACAGTAGGACGGATGACTGCGGACGCCGTTTACCAACGACCGTCCTACTGTCCTACCGTCCTACAGCAGGAAAGCGGCGCGCCGACAGGGCTCCAGGGGCGCGCCCGGTACCCGGTCGAGCGACCGGGGATGCTCGTTGGGACCCGGGTCCCGTGGACGGGCAGCGCCCTTGGCGAGAGCCGTCGGTGCGGAGCGATGGAACTGACTACGCAGGATAACGGAGATTGACAATGCAAATTCTTCCGCTGCTGCAGGCCGCGACGGAGACGTTCGGCAAGTCGTACTCGGGCGCCTGGGCGATGATGGGCGCCGGGATCGGCGCGGGCCTGGCGACGATCGGTGCCGGCATCGGCATCGGCCGGATCGGCGGCTCGGCCATGGATGGCATGGCGCGCCAGCCGGAGCTGCAGGGCAACATCATGACCAGCTCGTTGATTCTCTCGGCGCTCGTCGAAGGCGTGGCGCTGTTCGCCGTCGTCGTGGCGCTGCTGATCGAACTCAAGTTCACGTTCTGATCCGGGCGGTGGCGTCCGCCCCGGGGCGGCGCCACCACTCTTCATTCTCGCAAAAATCCCACATGCGCTCGTTCCGTCTTTCCGTTCCGATGCTGTTGCTGGCCGCGCCGCTTCTGGCGCAGGAGCCGGCGGCGCCGGGCGGCACGCTGATGAGTCTCCAGACCAACCTGATGTTCTGGACGCTGCTCATCTTCCTGGTCCTGTTCTACCTGCTCACCAAGTTCGCGTTCAAGCCGATCACGGCGGCCGTCGAGGCGCGCGAGAAGGCGCTGGAGGACGCGCTGGCGAGCGCCAAGCGCGACCGCGACGAGGCGGCGGCGCTGCTGGCCGAGCACCGGGCGCAGCTGGACGCGGCGCGCGGCGAGGTGCAGAAGCTGATCGCCGACGGTCGGGCGACGGCGGAGAAGATGCGCCACGACCTGATGGAGAAGGCGCGCGCCGAGCAGCAGGACACGGTGGAGCGCGGGGTGCAGGAGATCCAGCGCGAGAAGGAGCGCGCGGTGGCCGAGTTGCGGCGCGAGGCGATCGAGATGGCGATCGCGGGCGCGTCGCGGGTGATCGAGGAGAATCTGGACAGCGAGAAGAACCGCAAGCTGGTGGAGCGGTTCCTGTCCACGCTCAAGCCGGCCAAGGCGACCCACTGATGCGCGACGTCACGATCGCGGAGAACTACGCCGGGACGCTGCTCGAGCTGGCGCGGCGGGCGGATGACCTGCACGGGTGGGGCGCGCTGATCGGCGGCGTGGCCGACGCGATGGGCGCCAACGAGACGCTGCGGCTGTTCATGGAGTCGCCGCGGGTGGCGACGGGGCAGAAGAACGCCGTGCTGGCGGCGGCGTTCAAGAACGCGCCGCGGAATTTCCTGCGGTTCCTGCAGGCGCTGGTGCGCAATCGCCGGCAGATGCTGATTCCCGCGATCGCGGTGGCGTACACGGATCTGGTGGACGGCGTGGAGGGGCGGGTGCACGCGGCGGTGACGGTGGCGCGCGAGACGAGCGACCCCGAGCGGGACGCGATCGCGAAGCAGCTGTCGGCGGCGTTCGGCAAGCAGGTGGTGCCGCATTTCACGGTGAACTCCGCGATCCTGGGCGGGGTGATCGTGCGCGTGGGCGACGCGGTGATGGACGGATCCACGCGCAAGCGGCTGGGGCTGTTGAAAGCGAGCCTCATGGGGCGGTAGGCGGGGACGGGGGCGGGGGCGGGGTGGCAGCATGCGAGGGGGCGGCCCAACGACCGCCCCTTTTGCGTGGGCGCCCGCCTCAGCACCCGGCCTGCGTGCCGCGTATGTTCTCGGAGCCCGAGCTCAGTCCCGGCCCCGTCGCCCTTCCCTCCCCCTGAGGTTGCCATGACGCGGTTGCATACTTCCGTTCGCCTCGCGTGGCGCGCGCTGCTCGTCGTCGTGTTCGCCGCCACCGCGCTCCCGGCGCAGCGGTCCAACGTGGCCGAGCAGATCGCCGCCGACCGTGGGCTGCTGGCCAAGCAGACCTACGTCACGCCGCCGCCGGCGATCGAGAAGCTGGTGATGGCGCCGCGCTACCGGAACGTGTCGCTCACGGCGCTGAGCCCCGACCGCACGCACTTTCTGCGGCAGGACGGCGACGGGCTGCCGAGCGTGAACGAGTTCGGCAAGTTCCACTACTACTTTGCCGGGCTGCAAGTGGACCCCAGGGCCAATCGCGCGCGGGCGCTCACCACGCGCGCGTCCGCCGGCCTCACGATCATCGACGCCGCCACCGGCAAGTCGACGGCGGTGCAGGTGCCGGCCGGCGCCACGGTGAGCAGTCCGGCGTGGTCGCCCGACGGCAAGCAGGTGGCGTTCATCGCCAACTTCGACAACGCGTCGTACGCCTACGTGGCCGACGTGGCCACGGGCAAGTCGGCGCAGGCGGCCCGGGCGCCGCTGCTGGCGACGTTGGTGACGACGGTGGATTGGACGGCCGACGGCAAGCGCGTGATCGCGGTGCTGGTGCCCGACGCGCGCGGTCCCGAGCCCAGGAAGCCGGCGATCGCCACGGGCCCGCTGGTGCGCGAATGGCTGGACGGCGTGAAGTCGCCGCAGCGCAACTTTGCCAGCCTGCTCGACGAGCCGTTCGACATGGCCCTGATGACGTACTACGTGACCGGGCAGCTGGCGGAGCTGGACGTGAAGACGCACACGGTGCAGAAGATCGGCGCGCCGGCGATGTTCGAGAGCGTGGACGCGTCGCCGGACGGCCGATACTTTCGCGTGACGACGATGCAGGAGCCGTTCTCGTACGTGGTGCAGTATTCCAGCTTCGGCACCAGGGAGCAGCTGTGGGACGCCACGGGCAAGACGGTGGCCGAGCTGTGGGACCGTCCGCTGCGCGAGGGGCCCGACACGACGCAGGGGGGCGCGGGCTTCGGCGGGCGGGGCGGAGCCGCCGGACCGCCGGGCAAGAAGTTCCTGGCCTGGATGCCGCAGGGCGCGGGCATGTACTACGTGGAGCCGGTGCCCGGCGGGCGCGACTCGGCGAGCGGCAACGGGCGCGGCGGCGCGCGTGGCGGGCGCGGGGGCGCCGCGGGGGGCGCGGCCGCGAGCCGTCCCGAGCGCGTGGTGGAGTGGGCGCCGCCGTTCGCGCCCGCCGACATCAGGGTGCTCTACACCAACGACGGCGCGATCAGCCAACTGGTATTCAGCAACGACGCGAAGACGCTGTTCATCGCGCAGACGGCCAACGGCCAGGGCGAGATCTTCGCGGTGACCCTGGCCGAGCCCGAGCACAAGCACCTGATCATCCGCCAGCGCGATTACACGCCCACCTTCGCGGCGCTCGGGCGCGGGCGCGGATTCGGCGGGGGTGGGGGCGGCCGCGGCGGCCCCAGCGACACCGCGTTCTACAACAATCCCGGCGCCCTGCTCACGCAGCGCGGCACGCTGGGCGGCGACGTGGCGATGG
>DATLTC010000071.1 GCA_035533755.1 Gemmatimonadaceae bacterium | reverse complement strand
CGGCGAATCGTGGATCTCCACCGACACGCTGCCCCTCAATGTCGTGCGATTCGGCGGCGGCGTGGGACTTGCCGCGGGGCCGCGCGGCCGGCTGGCGCGATGGACCGGGGCCCCGGGCCGGCGCTGAGGCCGGTCAGCGCTCGATGACCGTCGTGACTCCGCCCGAGAGGATGAACGCCATCACGTTCGAGCTCTCGGCGTCCAGCCGCCGCACCTGCGACGCCGGGAACACCACCAGGTTGCCGGCGAACCCGTACGACTGCGGCACGTACACCGTCACCGATTCGGGCACGCCGAACATGTCGAGCGACTCCTGCGTCAGGAACCCGAACACCATCGCCCCGGACCCGCCGGCGAGCGTCACGATCACCGGCTTGTCGAACCGCCGCTGCTCGCCCACGAACGCGTTGAGCAGGTCGCGCGTGCTCGAGTAGAGCAGGCGCACGAACGGCAGCCGCTTGAACAGGGCGTCGAGTGCCGCCAGCAGCGTGCGGCTGGCGAACGTCTGGGCCGCGAACCCCACGAGCGTGATCAGCACCACCGTGAGCACGAACCCGGCGCCGGGGATCGGCAGCGGCACCCAACCGTCGATCGTCCGGAAGATCACGTAGCAGACGTAGACCGTGATGAACGCCGGCGCGGTGACGATCAGGCCCTTGAAGAAATAGTTCAGCAGACGGGTCATGGCGGTCGCGGATTGAGGAGGACGGGGCGCGAATGCGCGAAGGGCCCCCGCCAGAGCGGGAGCCCTTCGTGAACGCCTGGCGCTGCTGGAGCTTACTGCGCCGTGAATGGAATCGAAAGCTCGGGGCGGCCCGCGGCGTCCCTGATCGCGCCGGCCAGGCTATCGAACCCCGCGCAACCTGGCCCCGGCCGCCCGGCCGGGGCAAGTTACAGTGCCGTAGGTGACGCACCGCGCGGTGGCGCAGTCGTTCACAGGGGATTCCTGGCGACGCGTGCATGAGCGCACGCGGGATCACGCGGCTCGACTCATCTACCAACAGGCGGGAGACTCATGAAAAAGCTGTTCGGCACCATCGGGGCCTTCGTCGGGAGCACCGTGGGTTGGGCGATCACCGCCAAGCTGGGGATGATGACGGCGTTCATCTTCAGCACGATCGTCGGGGGCGTGGGCGCGTACTACGGCGCCAAGATGGCGGACCGGATCATCGGATAGCGCATCAGCGGTTGGTCCCGTTCATGCGTTGAATCACGGGGGCGCGACCCGCGCGCCCCTTCGTCTTGCCCGTGCCCGCCTTCGCCCGCCGTGACCCCACTTGACCTCTCGAGCGACGTCGCCCTCGTGGCGGTGTGCCTGCTCACCTGCAACCTGCTGCTCGGGCTGTTGCTCTCCATGCACTACAATCCGTGGAAACACTGGCCCCACCGCCGCTTCAACTACTTCAAGCTCCACAACTGGACGGGGTACGTGGCCCTGGCGCTGGCCGTTCTGCACGCCGTCCTGCTGCTGGCCGTGAAGACGCCCGCGTTCCGGTTCATCGACATCGTCTACCCCGTGAACGGGCCCAAGCAGCCGTGGATCAACTCCATCGGCGCCGCGTCGCTGTACGTGCTGGGCGCGGTCGTGGTCACGTCGTACTACCGCGTGGAGATCGGGCGCGGCCGGTGGAAGCTGTTCCACTACCTCACGTATCTCACGGCGGCGCTGTTCTTCATGCACGGGGTGCTCACCGACCCCACGCTCAAGGACGCCCCGATCGACTATCTCGACGGCGAGAAGGTCCTGATCGAGGTGTCCGCGCTGCTCGTGGTCGCCGTGTCCGCCTACCGGTTGCGATGGGGGCTGCGCCACCGCCGCCACAAGGACGTGGTTCCGGCGGTGTCGCGCGCCGCGTGACGCGGCGCACTTCCGCGCGGCGGCCGCCGGGGAAAGATTCCCCGCATGACGCGTCCGTGGATTCTCGCGCTGTGCCTCGGCGCCGCTGCCTGCGGCTACCGGAGCGCCCCCACGCAGCCCGCCACACCGCCGGTGTCGTCGGTGGTGCTGGCGCCGGCCAGCCCCACGGTGGCCGTGGGCCAGACCGTCCAGCTCACCGCCACGGCGCTCGACGCCCACGGCGGTGCCATCGCGGGACTCCACGTCACCTGGGGCTCATCCGATCCGGCGGTGGCGACCGTGGACCAGCACGGGCTCGTGATGGGCATCGCCGGCGGCAATTCGAAGATTTCAGCCACGATAAGCGGCGCCACCGGCGCGCTCGACGTGGCCGTCACCACCCACTGACCCGCCCCTTACAGCAGCCGCTTGTGGCGCTTGCGGCGCCGGCTCTTGGCGGAGCGCCGGTACTCGCGCCGCGGGGTCTCCGAGATCGCCACGAGCGCCATCTCGGCCGTGTGCCGCGAGAGCTTCCACCGCACGCGGCCGCGCTGGTCGCGGCGGATCTTCTCCAGCCGCGCCCGCACCTCGGGCTCGCCGCGCTCGCCGTCCGATGGTTTCCGGTCCATATTCGCTCGTGAGAAAGCCCGACCACTGATACAACCCCGTGACACCGAAGTTCAGTCACGCGTACGATTCTGACCCGCCTGGAACGCTTCGATGACCGCTCGCACCACCACGTCCCCCGTGCCCCCGCAGTCGCCGGCGCCGTCGCTCGCCGAGCACTGGATGCCGTTCACCGCCAACCGCGCGTTCAAACAGGCGCCGCGTCTGCTCGTCTCGGCCAAGGACATGCACTATGTGGCCGCCGACGGACGCCGCGTGCTCGACGGCACCGCCGGCATGTGGTGCGTGAACGCCGGCCACGCCCGCGAGCCCATCGTGCGCGCCGTGGCCGAGCAGGCCGCCACGCTCGACTACGCGCCCGGGTTCCAGATGGGGCATCCGCTGGCGTTCGAGCTCGCGCATCGCGTGGCCCGGCTCGCGCCCGGCGATCTCAAACGCGTCTTCTTCACCAACTCCGGATCGGAAGCCGTGGACACGGCGCTCAAGATCGCCCTCGCATATTGGAAGGCGCGCGGCGAACCCGGGCGCGTGCGCTTCGTGGGCCGCCAGCGCGGCTACCACGGCGTGGGATTCGGCGGCACGTCGGTGGGCGGCATCGACGCCAACCGCCGCCAGTTCGAGGGGCAGCTCCTGCCCAACGTCGATCACCTGCCGCACACCCACGACCTCGAACACAACGCCTTCAGTCGCGGCCAGCCGGCCTGGGGCGCCGAACTCGCCGATACGCTCGACGCCGTGATCGCCGCGCGCGGCGCGCACACCATCGCCGCCGTGATCGTGGAGCCGATGGCGGGATCCACCGGCGTCCTCGTTCCGCCGGTGGGCTATCTGGAACGGCTGCGCGAGTTGTGCACCCGGCACGACATCCTGCTCATCTTCGACGAGGTGATCACCGGGTTCGGCCGGCTGGGCGCGCCGTTCGCCGCCCAGTACTTCGGCGTCCTCCCCGACATGATCACGGTCGCCAAAGGCATCACCAACGCCGCCGTGCCCATGGGCGCCGTGCTGGTGCACACGCGCATTCACGAGGCCGTCGTGGAGACGGCGCCGCCCGGCATCGAACTGTTCCACGGCTACACGTACTCCGGCCACCCGCTGGCCTGCGCGGCCGGCCTCGCCACGCTCGACGTCTACGAGCGCGAGGGACTGTTTGCCCGCGCCGCCGATCTGGCGCCGTACTGGGAGGAGGCCGTGCACCGGCTGGACGGCGCGCCCCACGTGGTGGACGTGCGCAACATCGGCCTCGTGGGCGCCGTCGAGGTCGCGCCGCGCGACGCGCGCCCCGGCGCCCGCGCGTTCGATGTGTTCCTCGACTGTCTCGAGCACGGCGTGCTCGTGCGCATGGCGGGCGACACGATCGCGATCTCGCCGCCGCTCATCGTGAGCACCGCCCAGATCGACGAGATCGTGACCGCGATCGCGGCCGCGCTGCAACGCGTGGCCTGACCCGCCGCCGGCCCGACGCTTGTCCACTTCCGACGCTCACGTCCGGCGCGCGCTCGCCCATCTGCGCCGCGTCGACCCCGTGATGGCGCGCGTCATGCGCCGAGTGGGGCCATACCGCCCACGCATGCGGCTGGGCCGCTCGCACTTTCACGATCTGGTGCGATCGGTGGTGTACCAGCAACTCTCCGGCAAGGCCGCGGGGACGATCCATGCGCGCTGCTGCGCGCTCTTCCCGCGCAAGCACGTGGATCCCGAGCGGCTGTTGGCGCTGTCCGACGACGCGCTCCGCGGCGCCGGCCTGTCGCGCCAGAAGATCGGCTACCTTCGCGATCTCGCGCTCAAGGTGCACACCGGAGCCGTGCCCCTCGACCGCGTGCGCTTCATGAACGACGACGAGATCATCGAGCATCTCGTGCAGGTCAAGGGCATCGGCCGCTGGACCGCGCAGATGTTCCTCATGTTCCGCCTCGGACGCCCCGACGTGCTCCCCGAGCTGGACCTCGGCATCCAGAATGCGATCCAGCGGGCCTACGGCCTGCGCCGCCGCGCCACCCCCGACGACGTCCGCCGGATCGGCGCCCCCTGGAGCCCGTACAGCACCATCGCCAGCTGGTACCTGTGGCGCTCGCTCGACTAGCGCCGGTTGGACCCGCCCCGCGCGCGGCGATAGCTTCTCGCCACGCCCCTTCCCGGAGTCCCCTCGTCATGTCGATCGCCCGCCCATCGCCCGGCGCGCGCCGCGCCTCCGCGCTGGCCCTCGTGCTCGGACTCGCGCTCCGCGCCGCGCCCGCCGCCGCCCAGCTCTCGCCCTCCGAGCAGCGGATCCGCGCCTACGTGGCCGAGCACCACGAGGACGCCATCGGCATGCTCCAGCGCGCCGTGGACATCAACAGCGGCACGATGAATCTGCCCGGCGTGCGCCGCGTGGGGGCGCTGTTCGCCGCGGCGCTCGACTCGCTGGGCTTCGAGACCCGTTGGGCGAACATGCCCGACTCGGTCAAGCGCGCCGGCCATCTCATCGCGGTGCACCGGGGCAAGCCCGGCACCACGCGCATCCTGCTCATCGGCCACTTCGACACCGTGTTCGAGGGCGAGGGCCAGCAGTTCGTGCGCGAGGACACGCTGGCCAAGGGCGCCGGCTCCAGCGACATGAAGGGCGGCGACGTGATCGCCGTGTACGCCCTCAAGGCCCTCCGCGACATCGGCGCGCTCAAGGACGCCAACATCACCGTCGTGTTCAACGGCGACGAGGAGGCCCCCGGCCTGCCGCTCGACGTGTCGCGGCGCGACCTGCGCGAGGCCGCCCAACGGAGCGATGTCGCGCTGGCCTTCGAGGGCGGCAGCCGCTCCGAAGCCTCGGTGTCGCGGCGCGGCGCCAGTTCGTGGCTACTCACCGTATCCGCCCGCCAGTCGCACTCGGCCGGGGTGTTCAGCTCGCGCGCCGGCTACGGCGCGATCTACGAAGCGGCGCGCATCCTCGACGCCTTCCGCCGCGAGCTGGTGGGACCGCGGTACCTCACGTTCAACCCCGGCGTCATCCTTGGCGGCGCCACGGTCGCCTACGACACCGCGCATCTTTCCGGCACCGTGGCCGGCAAGACCAACATCATCGCCCCGAGCGCCGTCGTGCCTGGCGACCTACGGTTCATCACCGAGGGCCAGAAGGACAGCACACGCCGGCTGATGCGCGAGATCGTGGCCCGCCACCTGCCCGGCACGTCCGCCGAGATCACGTTCGAGGACGGATATCCGGCCATGCCGATGACCCCGGGCGGCGAGCACCTGATCGCGCTCTACGACTCGACCAGCCAGTCGCTGGGGTACGGCCCCGTGCGCGCCCAGGATCCCGGGTCGCGCGGCGCCGGCGATGTCTCGTTCGTGGCGCCGTACATCGACGGCATGGACGGGCTCGGCGCCCTCGGGCGCGGCGCCCACACGCCGCGCGAAGAGGTCGATCTGAATTCACTGATCATGCAGACCGAGCGCGCCGCGGTGCTCATGGACCGTTTGCTGCATGAGAAGCCGGTAGGACGGTAGGGGCGTAGGGGGGTAGGACGGATAACTGCGGAACGCCGTCTACCCACGACCGTCCTACCCTCCTACCGTCCTACCGGCATTCACGCCAGCATCGAGGCCGGCGGTCCGAGAAATCCCTTCGGCAGCTCGGCCATCAGGTCGCGGTGCGCGAACACCACGTCCGGGTGGCGCTGCAGCATCTCCAGATACCGCGCCGCGAACGTCGTCGTGGGCGGCACCGGCGTGAACAGCGCCCGCACCTGCGCCAGCAGCGCGGCGCTCACGCCGCTCGCGATCACCGTGTGCTCCCGCTCGGCGTCGTCCAGCGCCTCGTCGATCTGCACGATGAGCTGCGACGCGGGGCGCAGCCACGCGAACGACGGCTCGTGCAGCACCGCCTGCAGATATTCGTTGGGCGTCAGGCGCCCGCGCTCCCGCTCCAGCTCCACGCGCTCCACTTCCAGCAGGAGCCGATGAACGCGCAGCAGCCCCCGCCGCGCCGTCTTCAGCGTGTTGGCCGTCAGATCGGCGGCCGCGGCCCCGGCCGTGTTGTCCGTGTCGTGCATTGCCATCCTCCCGCGCGCCGCGATCGGCGCGCTGCTACCCAAAGATAGACACCTTGGGAAGCCCGGCATCGAACCGGTGGACGCCCGGTCGCTCGCCGGAACGGAGGGTTACTTCCCGGCCGGGACTTCGAAGAGTCCCGCCGCTCCCATGCCGCCGCCGATGCACATCGTCACGAGCCCGATGCCGCCCCCGCGCGCCCGCAGTTCGTGGATCACCTGCGTCGAGAGCTTTGACCCCGTGGCCCCCAGCGGATGGCCCAGCGCGATCGCTCCGCCGTTCACGTTCACCCGCGCCGGATCCATGCCCAACTCGCGCACCACGGCCACGACCTGCGCCGCGAACGCCTCGTTGAACTCGATCAACGTCACCTGGTCGAGCGTGAGGCCGGCGCGCGCGAGCGCCTTGGGCACGGCCTTGATCGGTCCGATCCCCATCACGTCGGGATCCACGCCGGCCACGGCGAACGTGATGAACCGCGCCAGCGGATCGAGCCCCAGCGCCCTGGCGCGCTCGCCGCTCATCAGCAGCAGCGCCGCGGCGCCGTCGGAGTACGGACTCGCATTGCCCGCCGTCACGGTGCCCTTGGCCTTGAACGCCGGCCGCAGCTTGGCCAGCCCGTCCAGGGTCGCGTCGGCGCGCGGCAGTTCGTCGCGCGTGAACTCCACCGTCGTCTCGTCCTTGCTCGCCCCGTGCCATGTGGCGCGCGCCACCGGCACCGGCACGATCTGGGCGTCGAACGCCCCCGACTGCATCGCCCGCACCGCTTTCTGCTGGCTCCCCAGCGCCCACGCGTCCTGCTCCTCGCGCGACACCTTCCAGCGTTCGGCCACGCGCTCGGCGGTGAATCCCATGCCGATGTAACTCTCCACCGCTTCGGGATCGAGCCGCGTATGGTAGCCGGCCATCGGCACCTGGCTCATCATCTCGATGCCTCCGGCCAGCACGACATCGGCCATCCCGCTCAGGATCTCCTGCGCCGCGAACGCCACCGTCTGCAGCCCCGACGAGCAGAACCGGTTGACCGTGGCGCCGGGCACGTCCACCGGAAACCCGGCGCGCAGCAGCGACAGCCGCGCCACGTTCAACCCCTGTCCGGCCTCCGGCATCGCGCACCCCCAGAGGACGTCGTCCACGATCGCCGGGTCCACCCCCACGCGATCCACCGCGGCGCGCATCAACCGCGACGACAACTCCACGGGGTGCACGCCGGCCAGCGCCCCATCCTTCTTGCCACGGCCCACGGCGCTACGCACCGCCGAAACGATCACGACATCAGTCACGAGTCATCCCTCTCAGTTGCGGAGCGGTTTGCCGGTCTTGAGCATGTGCGCGATGCGCTCCTGCGTCTCCTTCGTGCCAAGCAGGCGCAGGAACGCGTCGCGCTCCAGATCGAGCACGTCGTCCTCGGTCACCGTGCGCGCCGGCCCGTCGCCGCCGCACAACACCTTCGCGATCTCCAGCGCCAGACGCACGTCGTGGTCGCTGGCCTGCCCGGCCTCGCGCATCGCCCACGCCGCGTAGTGCAGATTGCCCACGCCGGCGCGCCCCACCGCCTCGATCGTCCGCGGCGTGGGCGGCACGTAGCCCGGCGCCAGGTCGAGCACGCGCTGCTTGGCATCGGAGAGCAGCAGGTCGCGATTCATCGAGATGCGATCGCGACCGCGCAGGAACCCGAGCGCGCGCGCCTCGAGCGCGCTCGTGCTCACCGACGCCATGGCGATCATCTTGAACGCGCGCTTGGGCGCCTCGAACGGATCGGCATCATCGTACGGCGCCAGGTCCTCGGCAAACCGGAACAGCAGTTCCTTGGTGCCTCCGCCGCCCGGCAGCAGCCCCACGCCCACCTCCACCAGCCCCATGTAGAGCTCGGCGTGCGCCTGGATCTGGTCGGCGTGCAACGACCACTCGCACCCGCCCCCCAGCGTCAGCCCGAACGGTGCCATGACCACCGGGAACGGCGCCGAGCGAATGGACATCGAGCAGCCCTGGAACAGCCGCACCGCCTCCTCCAGCCCCTTCCAGTTGCCGGCCTGCGCCATCGACGACACCATGGCCAGATCGGCGCCGGCGGTGAACGTCCGCGGATCGTCGTTGCCGATCACCAGCCCCGCCAGGTTGTCGCGCGCCACGATCTCGAGTGACTTCTGCACCATCGACAGCACGCCGTCGCCCAGCGAATTCATCTTGCTGTGGAACTCGAGCAGGGCCACGCCGTCTCCGGCGTGCCAGAGCGTGGCGTCGGCCGACTCGGCCAGCGCGCGACCGGCGCGCCGCAGCGACGCCGTGCGCACCAGTCCCTCCGGCTCCTGGATCGCCTCGTACCCCTTCCAGTCCAGCGCCACCACGCGCGCGCCGTCGGCGCTGTAGTAGCCTTCCCCCGCCGCGGAGGGACGCAGCTTGGCCGCGTCGGGCAGCGCGTCCCCGAGCAGGTCGAGCTGCGCGAATGGCCCCGCCTCCCATGCGAACCCCCATTCCATGGCGTGGTCCACGTCGGGCAGATGATACGCCACCTGCGGAGCCGTCGCGATCACGTAGCGCGAGAGCCGCGTGAGGTACTCGCGCGCGAATTTTCCGTAGGCGCCCTCGAGCGCCACGGCGGCCTTGAGCCGGTCGCCCAGCGCCAGCCGCTGCGCCTTCGCGATCTCCGGCGACTCCACCTTCCGGGCCGGTGCGTACGCCATGGTCTTCCGGTCGAGCGTGTGGATGTCCTTGCCCACGCGCTTGTAGAAACCGGCGCCGCTCTTCTCCCCCAGCTGTCCGTTCTTGACCATCGCCGCGACCCACGCCGGGAGCGCGAAGTCCTCGCCGGTGGCCTGCGCCAGCCCCGCCGCCACGTGCGACAGCACGTCGAGCCCGGTGAGATCGGCGGTGCGGAACGTGGCCGACTTGGCCCGGCCGAGCAGCGGACCCGTGAGTACGTCCACCTCGTCGATCGAGAGGTCGAACTCCTCCATCATCCGGAGCGCCAGCACCATGCCGAACACGCCCAGCCGGTTGGCCACGAATCCCGGCACGTCGCGCGCCGTCACGATCCCCTTGCCCAGCACGCGCTCGCTGAACGCTCGCGCGTCGTGCAGCGTTTCCGGAGCCGTATGGGCCGTGGGAATGATCTCCAGTAGGTGCAGATAGCGCGGCGGATTGAAGAAGTGCATCCCCACGAACCGCCGCTTGAACCCCTCCGTTCGACCCTCGGTGAGCAGGGCCATCGGAATGCCCGACGTGTTCGAGGCGATGATCGCATGCGCCGGCAGCAGCCGCTCGAGTTGCGCGTAGAGCGCGCGCTTGGGCTCGATCTGTTCGATGATCGCTTCGATCACCAGGTCGCAGGCGGCCAGCCGCCCGAGATCGTCGGCGGTATTGCCGATCCGGATGAGCGAAGCCCGCCGGACATCCATGAATGCCGCCGGCCTCGCCTTCTTCGCCCGCTCCAGCCCCTGCGCCGCCGGGCCGTTGCGATCGCCCTCGGTGGCCGCGATGTCCAGCAGGTCCACCGGAATCCCCGCCGACGCGGCCAGGGCCGCGATGCTGTGCCCCATCGTTCCGGCGCCGACCACGCCAAGCCTTCGAATCCGCATCCTGCAGCCTCCGGAGTGTTTCCGAGTATCCGGCCCGGCCCGCGCCGGACCCGAGAGATATCGCATCGCACATCGGCGTGGCAGTGGAAGCGTTCCTGGCTGCTGTGGGGCCAACCCTCACTACCCAGCCGTGTAGAAATGAGACACCATCGGGCACGTTGCCACTTGTTTGCCATTTCGTCCTCGGTAATGTGTATCACATCACCGGCTTTGGCTCTGACTTAGAGTTCGTCATGGTCAGGACCAGGTTGGTCAATTCCCTCCTCAGGGACCCTCATGTCACGATCCGGGCAGTCTCCATCACCGCAATCCAGACCGCGCGGCCAGCGGTCCGGATTCACGTTGATCGAGCTCGTCATCGCCGTCGCGATGCTCGCGATCATCATGGGGGTGTCGGTCGGCCGAATCAGCGCCATCATTTCGCGCCAGCGCGTGAACCGCGCCGCCATCGCGATGAGCAACGACCTGCAGGCCGCCTTCGGTCTGGCGTTGCGCGACCGGAAGCCGGTGTTGATCAGCTTCGATACCACGACGATGCAATTGTCGGTGAAGGACGTGGCCTCCGGCGCGGTATTCCGGAAGACCTCCCTGGCCGGATTCAATCTGACGTCGTCCAACATCACCCTCTCGCGAAGCTCGGTCACCGTCTATCCGGCCGGTCTCGCCAACGACTCCCTCTCCGCCACCCTGTCGGCCACGATCGGCGGCGCCACCTACACGCAACGTGTCCGGATGACGCAGGGTGGACTGGTGCAGATCAAATGAACCGTCTTCAATCGCCTCACCAGACCCTGCCCACGCGGCGGGGGTTCTCGTTGATCGAGATCATGATCGCCATGACGATGCTCGGGATCGTGCTCGTGACGATCGCGAAGCTCTCGCTGTCCGTGGCGTCGGCCGGCCAGTCCAACAGCCTCGTCGCCAATCGCTCCGCCGCCCTCGAGCAGCAGGCCGCGCGCCTCGGCGCCATCCCGTATACCACCCTCGCGACGATGTCCAGCAAGGCCGACACGATCACCATCGGCAGCATCGCCTACACGCGGGCGATCACGCTCACGCCGGCCACCAATCGCATCGCCGTCAAGATCGTGCTCGCGCCCACCTCGAACACCGCCGCCACCGACTCGCTGCTGTTCACGCGCGCCAACGCGGCGGGCGGTTCCCCTCTGTGCTCGGGCTGCTGACATGACGTCCCCCACCAGGGCGCGCCGGGGCTTCACGCTGGCCGAACTACTGGTCTCGATGCTCATCGTCGCGATCATCGGCGCCGCGTTCACCCGTCTCGTGATCGCGCAGTCCAGGTTCTTCACCCGGGAGTACGGCGCCCGCAATGCGCGGGCGGTGGCTCGCGAATCAATGAACCTGCTGCTCACGGACCTGCGCATGGTCCAGGATTCGGGCGGCGTCGACTCCGTGTCGGCCGACGGCCGCACGGTGCGCGTGATCGTGCCCTATGCGTTCGGGCTGGCCTGCGGCAACACCTCCTCGGCCACGATCGTCAGCCTGCTCCCGTCCGATACCAGCGTGATGGCGATCGCGAAGTACGCCGGCTACGCGTGGCGCAACAGCGCCGGGCGCTACACGATCGTGACGCCCCCATCGCCGCAGGGCGCGAACAACATCACGGTGTACGGCACGCCCGCCATGTGCACCGGCACCGGGGCTGGCCAGGCCGGCATCTCCACGCTCACGGTCAACGGCCGATCGGGCCAGGTGCTCCAGCTGACCCCGGCCGCGGCCGGGATCGCGGTTCGCACCCCCGTCTTCCTCTGGCAGAAGATCACGTATTCGTTCGATTCCTCGGCGGCATTTCCCGGACTCTACGGGCTGTATCGCACCCCCGCCGGCGGCAGCAGGCAAGAACTGCTCGCGCCCTTCGATTCCACGGCGCGCTTCAAGTTCTACGTCCCCAATCAGGACACGTCCCAGACCACCGTGCCCGCGCTGTCCAACATTCGCGGACTGGACATCCTGCTCTACGGCGTGAGTCCCAAGCTGCAGTCCAACGGTCTGCGAAGCATGACCAAGATGACCACCGCGGTGTTCTTCAAGAACACGCGAAGCTTCTGAGGAGTTGAGCCATGTTGCGTCTCGAGAATCGCAAGGGATTCGCGTTGCCGATGGCCGTGCTGGTGATCGCCGTGATCACCGCCGCGCTGGCCGCCGCTTTCCTCTCCACGAACGCCGAGATCTCCGCCAATCAGGCCGAGAAGGGCACCGAGCGCGCGTTCGCCATCGCGCAGAACGGGCTCCAGCAGTTTCTCGTCCTCCGCGGAACGTCCGGGTGGTGCCAGTACTGCGGCTCGCCGCCCACGGTCACGGCGGAGTCGACGAAGGTCGCGTCGAACGGTGGCTACGCCTGGGTGGTCTCCCGCCTCGTGCACGCGACCACAGGGAGCAGCGATCCGGCCATCTACTTCGTCATGTCCACCGGTGTCGACACCACCACCAAGCTCTCCGCGGGCGGGCGCAACGTGTACGCCATGCGGGCCGTGGGCACCTATGCGCGGTGGAACACGACCGTCGTCAATGTGCTCTCCGGCTGGACGAGCCTGTCCGGCATTCAGAAGAACGGCAACGCCGGAACCATCAGCGGCACCGACCAGTGCGGAGTGGATACCACGCTCGCCGGCGTCACCGTGCCCAGCGGCGGATGGAGTTCGACCGGCGGATACCTGCCCACGGGAAATCCCCCGATCGATTCCAACCAGACCACGGCCCAACTCGCGTCGCAGGTGAAGATCGACTGGGCAGGCATCCTGGCCGGGTCGATCCCGGCGGATATCACCATCCCGCCGCAGAGCTTTCCCAGCGCGGCGACGTTCTCCGCCGACACGAGCTACTGGCCGGTCATCCGCATCCACACCAACAACTATTCGCTGCCCAACGCGGGCCGCGGCATCATCATCGCCGACAGCAACTTCGTCATCAGCGGCAGCAACATGTGGAACGGCATCCTGCTCGTGGGCGGATCGCTCACGTCCAACGGCAACAACACCACTTCCGGCGCCACGATGAGCGGCCTCAACGTCCTGCTCGGCGACACCACGGGCGCCGGCGTCGTGAACGTCGACACGTCCACGGCCAACGGCCAGAAGAGCTACGTCTACAACTCCTGTAACGTCTCGCGCGCCTCGAAGAAGCTCCAATCGTACATCGCGTATCCCAACGCCTGGCTCGACAACATCGCGATCTACTGAGGCGATCAGCGGCAGCGGGCCGTGGGCGGCATCATCCTGACCGCCCACGGCCCGCCGTGTTCTGCGCCGGATTTCGGGAACCGAGGGCCGCTCAACCCCCGAACGGATCCCCCGGCGGCGCCGTCAGCGCGCGGGTGGGCTGCGGCAGTTCCCGCCGCTCCATCCACCGGCTGAAATCGCCGGCGATGGCGCTCCAGTGCGCCCGCGCCTCGAACGTCCCCGACGCGGCCCGCCGCGCCGCCTGCGGCTGCAGATCGCGGATCTTCAGGTCCACGATCGCCCGCACCTCCGGCGCCGCCGTCGTGTCTGCCGCCAGCAACAGCAGTCCGTCGGCCACCGCCCGCTGCGTCACCTGCTGCAGCGCCCGGTACTTGGCGCTGCCCGCCACCGGGGCGTTCCAGGTGGCATTCACCAGCGAGTCGATCACCTCGCCCAGCGTCGGCATCCCACGTCCGCGCGTGGCGAACGCCACCACCCGCGCCGCGCGCTCCGGCTGCAGCACCAGCCCCACCACCATCTGCGCCAGCGTCCGCGCCGCGCCGAATTCGTCGAACGCCGGCTCGGTGCGCGATCCGAACAGTTCCACCCGCGGCGACACCTCCGTGGCGTTGGGGGTGAGCAGCGTCAGCACCGTGTCGGGAATCGCCAGCTCCGCCGGCGTGATCGCCGAGAGCAGCTGGCTCAACGCCGCGCGCTGCTGCGCCCCCGGAATCGGCGTCGTCGCCTGCTGGCCGTCGCCCACCACGGCGCTGGCGTACTCCATCCCGCCGATCGTGCGCGACAGCGAACTCAGCGCGAACCGATGGAAGAAGTACAGCGGCGCGAACCGCTCCTGCAGCGCCGCCAGCGGCTCGCCGGGCCGCAGATTCCACAGGCCGAACCTGGCTATCGCCACGCGCCGCACGTCCATCTGGTTCTTCAGAAACTGCGACGCCGACGACTGGTCGTCCCACAGGTTCACGCGCGGATCCGACGCGTAGTCGGGACGCGCGTCCGCGTCGGAGAGGTAGAGGTATCCCTTCTTCAACCCCTCGGCCACGATCGCCTTCAGCGAGTCCTGCGTCGTGCCCGCCGGGAAGATGCCGTACCCCCAGTGGATGGCCCACACGTCGTACGCCCCGGGGCCCACGCCGTAGGCGTCCGAGAGATCGATGCGCCCGTTCTTGTCGAGGGTCACCCGCGGCGCCGGATAGTCCATCACCGACGCCCGGCCGTACGTGGACGCGATGTAGTTGTGCGACAGCCCCAGCGTGTGCCCGGTCTCGTGCGCGCTCACCTGCCGCACGCGGGCCAGCACGAAGTGCGTGTCGGCCGGCGTCTTGGCCGCGCCCATGAGCGCCGCGAAGATGTTGTAATCGGTGCGCGCGCGGTGCGAATCGAGCCGCGCCATGCCCTTGATGATCTCCCCGGTGCGCGGATCGGAGATCGCTCCGCCCACCGACCACCCGCGCTCGTTGCGATTCTCCCACTGCACGATGTTGTAGCGCGCGTCCATCGGGTCGATCCCCTCGGGACAGAGTTCGGCCTTGAATCCGCCGGCGAGCCCCGCCCTGTCGAATGCCTGCTCCCACCACTTCACGCCCTGCAGCGTCGCCGTCCGGATGGGCTCGGGAATGCCGCGGTCCACGCAGTAGATGATCGGATCCTTGATCGGCGAATGGGGATCGTCGGGATTCACGCGTTCGAGCCGGTGGCGCTCGATCCACCGCTGTTGCAGCGGATCCTGGATGGGCTGCGCGTAATCGTTGAACGTGATCCCGAAGTACCCGATGCGCGGATCCCACGCCCGCGGCCGGTAGTGGTCGTTGGGCAGCGCCAGCAACGACACGTGCTCGCGCAGCGTGATCGCGTGGCCGTCCGGCGCCATGCGGCTCACGATCCGGCCCGGCGCCCCGCTGGCCGCGAAGGTGAGCGACACGTCCACTTCGGTGTTCTTGGGAAACGCGTTCGTGTACGGCCGGAACACACTCGACCGGTCGCGCGCCAGCACGTACGTGCCTTCGTGGCTCCGCTGCAGCGTGGCCGCCACGTCCGTCCAGTCCCGGATATAGAACTCCGTCGCGTCCACCAAGAGATGGCCGTTCTCCGCCGCCAGCAGCGGGAGCGCCGCGATCGTGCTCGTCGGGAATGCCTCGGCCACCGTCCGCTCGTGGTCGGGATTGTCGGCCGCGCCGCGAAAGCGCGTGTTCTCGAACACCACGAACACGTGGTCGCCGACGCGGTTGAAGTGGACGATCTGGGTCTCGCCCCCCGCGCCTCGGTCGATGCCGATCGGGTTGGAGCCGAGACCCGTGGTCTGGGCCACGTACATCAGCGCCGGGAAGGAATCCTGCGGAATCTCGAGCAGGATCTTCCCGGTCTCCTCGTTCAGGTACAACGGGATGAAGCCGTCGTGCTTCTGGAATCCCGCCGTCCTGGCGGCGATGCTGGTGGCCACGGGGGCGGCCGCCTTCGCGGCCGGCGGGTTCTGGGCCGCGGCGGAGGACGCCGTGACCGCGAGCGTGAGCATGACTGCAGCGAAGTTCGAACGCATGGCCCGTCGGGTGGGAGTGAACGTATGCGGGGGGAGCCGTCTCCGCGGCTGCGCGAGGTGCCCCCAACCTACACCCGGGTCGCACCATTCCGCGACTGGCGGCCCTCCCTGCCCCGGGGCTACAATTCGCGCACCCGATAAGTCTTCTGGTCTACCCCGGTCGGATCCGTCATGCTCACCTCCTCATCGCTCACCTTTCTCAAGCGACTGCTCGACTCGCCCGGGCCGTCGGGCTACGAGACCGCCGCGGCCCGCGCCTGGCGGGCCGAAGCGCAGACCTTCGCCGATATCGTGCGCAGCGACGTCGCCGGCAACAGCATCGCCGAGGTCAACCCCGACGGATCGCCCACGATCATGCTCGACGGCCACATCGACGAGATCGGCCTCATCGTCCAGTACATCGACGACGACGGCTACCTGTACATCTCGCCGATCGGCGGATGGGATCCCGAAGTGCTCGCCGGCCAGCGCATCCGATTCCTCGCCGCCGGCGGGGACGTGATCGGGGTGATCGGCAAGAAGCCCATCCACCTCATGAAGCCCGCCGATCGCGACAAGGCCTCGAAGCTCACCGACTTCTGGGTGGACATCGGCGCCAGGAATCGGGCCGAAGCCGAAGCCCGTATCGCCGTCGGCGACGCCGGCGTCATCGACTCGCACACCCTCGACTTCCCCAACGATCGCGTCGTGTCGCGCTCGATCGACGACCGCATCGGCGCCTTCACCGTGCTCGAAGCCCTGCGCCGCTACAAGGAGCGACCCGGCAAGGCGCGCGTCGTGGCCTGCGCCACGACGCAGGAAGAGATCGCCTGGCACGGCGGCGGCGCGCTCGTCTGCGCCAATACCGTCAAGCCGCAGATGGCGATCGCGGTCGACGTCACCTTCGCCACCGACCACCCGGGACTCGAGAAGAAGGAGATCGGGGACCACAAACTCGGCAGCGGCCCCGTGCTCGTGCGCGGCTCGCTCATCTCGCCGGTGGTGTTCGAACTCCTGCGCGACGCCGCCAAGTCGGCCGGCATTCCGTACACCGTCCACGCCGAAGGGCGCACCACCTCCACCAACGCCGACGCCATCCACCTGGCCCGCGATGGCGTGGCCACCGCGCTCGTCTCGATTCCCAACCGCTACATGCACTCGCCCAACGAGATGGTGAGCCTCGTCGACGTCGACCACACGGCCGCGTTGATCGCCGAAGCCTGCCGCGGCGTGGACGCCCGTACCGACTTCACGGCCCGCTGACGCGCGCGCTCAGGCGCGCCTGCCCGACTGCGACAGGCGCGCCACGGTGTCGCGGACTTCCTTCTCCTTGTCGGACGCCAGCGCTTTGAGCGCCGCCTGCGCCCCCGGCGACTTCGCCTCGGCCAACGCCTGAACCGCCGCCACGCGGAACGCCGTGGACTTCTTCTTGAAGAACCCACGCTCCGGCTCGGCAGCCCGGACCAGCCGCTCCACCGCTTCCGCCGTTCCCACGCGCCCCAGCGCCAACAACATCGCCAACTGCACGTCGCTGTCCTGTTCGGCGTCGATCGCCGTGATCAGCGTCGTCGCCGTCTGCGGATCGCGATGCGCCGCGATCGCGAACGCCGCCTGCATCCGCACCTGCGGCGCCGCGTCCCGCACCGCCAACCGCACCGCCTGCCGCGCGCTCTCCGTGCCCAGCTGCATCAGGGCGTTGGTCGCCGACCGGCGCACCCGGTCGTCCGCATGGTGGAGCTGCGCCACCAGCGCACTCTCCGCGCCCACGGCCTTCATCTCGGCCAGCAGATCGGCCGCGTTGCGCGCCACGAACCACCGCGCATCTCCCAGCATGTGCACCAGCACGGGCACCGCCGCGTCCAGCCGCTGCAGGACGTCGAACATCACCTGCCGATCGTCTGCCGTCTGTGCCTGGGTGAGCTGGTCGATCAAGGCCTCCGCCCCATCCTGCCCCATCCGCACCAGCACCGCCACAAAGTCCTCGGTGCGATCCGGCACGCGCGGCAGCAGCGTCGCCACCACCCGCAGCAGCAACGGCTTGGACATCCGGCGCAGCGCCATCACGTAGGTGCGCTTCACCTCGCCGTCGGCGACCTCGCTCTCCCGCGTGACCACCCCGTACAGCAACGTTCCCACCGCCTCCGCCTTCCCCTCGCGGGCCGCCGTCTCGGCGAGCGTGACCACGTCGTCCAGCAAGCGCACCGTCTCCGCCGAATTCGTCGTCGCCTGCAACCGCGCCAGCAATGCCTCCGGCGAATCCTTCACGGTGCCGATCGACGAGAACTGGTAGAACATCGCGCTGCTGTCCTGAGCCACCAGGCCCGGCACACCGGGCGCCTCCTCGGGCGCGGCCTCGATGACCGGCGGCGGCTCCGGCTCCGGCCGCGGCGCCTCCGCCACCACCGAGGCGGCCGGCGCTTCCCGGGCTCCCGCGACGGGCGGCGCCGGCATGGCGCGGATCGTCTTCGTGGCCAGCGCGTCGAACGCCGAGACCAGGTCCGCACGGTCGCGCGGCGGCCCGCCAAGCAAGCGCGCCACTCCCAGCACATCGGCTGCCGCGCATTCGTTGTCGAACAGGATCTCGCGCAGACCGCCGGTCGTCATCCGATCGGCCACCTCGCGCACCCCGGGCAGCACCCCGGGCATCAGCTCATCGTCGGCGTAGAGCATCCCGTCGCGGACGGCCATCCGCATCGGCCCCTGCTTGGCCACGGCTACCACGGCGCGCAACGCCATCTTCTGCTCGTCCACGTTCTCCGCGTCGTACACGAGCAGCGAGACGAGACGTGAGAAGAGACGCGCGAATGTGGCCGAGTATTCCATGGAGCGGTGGTCCGCCCGGCGTCGGGCTGGTTGGGACCACTGAAATTAGGCCGCACCGGCTCCGCCACGCCAGCATCCCGCGCGGTGTGCGCTGGCTCACGGTTTGCCCCACGGCTAGACTTCGCCGCATCCCCCTACCAACACCGCCATGACGCTTCGAATCTGGACTTTCGCCGCCGCGTGCGCCCTCGCCGCGTGTCAGCGGGCGCAACTCGCCCCGGCGCCCGCCGCCGTTCCCAGCCCCGACTCCACTCGCATCCGCGCCGACATCGCGTATCTCGCCAGCGACCGCCTGGAAGGGCGCCGCGCCGGCACGCCGGGCAACGATAGCGCCGCGGCCTACATCGCCCGCCGTTACCAGAGCCTGGGCCTCACCGCGATGACGCCCACCTCGTATCTGCAGCCGTTCGTCGCACGCCCCGCCACGGGCGCCCACTCCGGACCGCCCGAGGTGCTGCCCACGCAGAACGTCGTCGCCATGCTCGCCGGGACCGACCCGGCGCTGCGCAATCAATACGTCGTGATCGGCGGCCACTTCGACCACCTGGGGCGCTCCACCGAAGGCGCGCTCGACCCCGAGGCCAGGGACGCCATCCGCAACGGCGCCGACGACAACGCGTCCGGCACCGCCGCCGTGATGGAGTTGGCCCGCATCTTCCGCGCCTCGCCCACCAGACGCTCGCTGATGTTCGTCAACTTCAGCGCCGAGGAAGAAGGGTTGCTCGGCTCGGCGTACTTCGTGGACCACAGCCCCGTGGCCATCGACAGCATGGACGCGATGATCAACTTCGACATGGTGGGCCGCCTCAGGAACGACCGGCTCATCGTGTACGGCGTGGCCACCGCCACCGAATTCCCCGCCCTGCTCGACAGCGCCAACGGCGGACTCGTGAAGATCTTCGGGCAGGGCGACGGATTCGGCCCGTCCGACCAATCCTCGTTCTACGCCAAGAACGTGCCGGTGCTGCACTTCTTCACCGACCTGCACGAGGACTATCACCGCGCCACCGATGACGTGGACAAGATCAATGCCGCCGGCGAAGCGAAGGTCGTGGCCGTGGCGGAGCGCGTGATACGCGAGGTCGCCAATCGGCCGGCGCGCGTCACCTTCTTCCGTGTCCCCGCCAAGCCGGTCACCGCGTCGAGCACCGGATCCGACGTCTACTTCGGTTCCATTCCGGACATGGCGGCGGGCGACATCAAGGGCGAGCGCCTCACCGGGATCACGGCCGGCAGCCCCGCCGACCGCGCCGGCCTCAAGGCCGGCGACGTCGTCGTCGAATTCGGGGGCATGGCGGTCACCGATCTGGAGAGCTACTCCAACGCCCTCTTCGCGCACAAACCGGGCGACGTGGTGCCGGTGGTCGTGATCCGCGACGGGGCGCGTCTGACACTCTCCGTGACGCTCGGCAAGCGCGGAGGCTGACGGCCGCGCGGGTCTGTAGCTGTGTTCACGGATCTCGGGCACTCTCATTCCGTTCCGGAAGGCGCACCCATGCACATCGGGCGTAAGGCATTCACCCTCGTCGAGATCCTCGTCGTCATCATGATCGTCGGGGTCCTCGCAGCAATTGCGATCCAGCGATTCGGCACCAGCAAGTCCAAAGCGTATCTGACGGCAATGAAGTCGGACCTTCGCAATCTGGTCACCGCCGAGGCGGGTTGGTTTGCCGACTCTTCGAGATACTCCACCGATCTCTCGGTCATCGCCTTTCGGCAATCCAGCGGCGTCAACGCACCCAGCGTCGTCACCGGCGCCGGCTATTGGTCGGCCACCGTCACCCACAGCAAGCTGACGGGCCACACGTGCGGCGTGGCGGTCAACACCGCCAACCCGATCCAGACCACGGCGGGCGAGGGCGAGCCGGTGTGTAACTGACCGCGTCGCCCGCTCTGGCAACGTACCGCTTTCATCGCGTATCGCGGTCCTGCGGGGCCCGTGTGATCCGGCGCACACTCCCATAACACATTATGTTACATGGAGTTATGCCACATTGCCGGCATGGCATCACTATTGCCACATAGTCAACCGCACAACGACGGGCCGCTCCCCTCGGCACGTATCCCCCCTTTTTCGGAGACCCCCCACATGTTGCAGAATCGCAAGGGCTTCACGCTCATCGAGCTCCTGATCGTCGTCGTGATCATCGGCATTCTGGCCGCGATCGCGATCCCCAAGTTCGCCAACACCAAGTCCAAGGCGTACGTCACGGCCATGAAGTCGGACCTCCGCAACATGGTGACCGCGGAAGAGGCCTTCTTCTCGGATTCGTCCAAGTACTCCACCGACCTGAGCGCCATCAACTTCAAGCAGTCCACGGGCGTGAACACGCCGGCCGTCGTGGTGGGCGCCGGCTACTGGTCGGCCACGGTCACGCACAGCCAGCTGGCCGGCCACACCTGCGCGATCGCGGTGAATACGGCCAACCCGCTCGTGACCACGGCGGGCGAAGGCGAGCCGGTCTGTAACTGAGTCCGCGGAGCGATACGTTTGAAAGGGGCCGGACGCGCGTGCGTCCGGCCCCTTTGCTTCCCTTCTGGCCAGCACCTCCAACAGTCGCACCACATGACGGACACGCCCCCGCGCCCCTTCGCTCCGCGCGCAACGGGATTCACCACCTCCACGCTCGTTCCGCTCTACTGGGCGGCGTACGGCCCGCCCCTCGGCCACCGGCTGCTGGTATTGCATGGGGGACCGGGCGCGGATCACGGCTACCTGCTGCCGCAGATGCTGGAGCTGGCCCGTACGCGGGAGCTGGTGTTCTACGATCAGCGCGGCGGCGGACGGTCGCGGGGCGACGGCCGCGCTCCGGTCACCTGGCGCGACCACGTGGCCGATCTGGGTCTCGTCGTGGACGAGCTCGCCGTGGCGCCGCTCACCCTCGTCGGCTATTCGTGGGGCGGCCTGCTGGCGCTCCTGTATGCGGCGGAGGCAGCGGCCAATCCCCTGCTCCGCGCTCCGGCCCGGATTGTCCTCATTGACCCGGCCCCGATGTCGCGGCAATTTCGGGAGGTGTTCGAGGCGGAATTTGCTCGGCGGCAGGCGGCACCGGCGGTGCAGGCCATGCGCGACGAACTGGCCGCCTCGGGGCTGCGGGAGCGGAGTCCCGACCGATACCGCCAGCGGGCGTTCGAACTCAGCGTAGCCGGCTATTTCGCCGATCCGCGGGCGGCGCACGACCTCACGATGTTCCGGGTGGTGGGACGTGTTCAGCAGGCGGTATGGGAAAGTCTTGGAGATTACGACTTGGTGGGCGATGGGCGGCTGGCCTCGATCCGCTGCCCGGCGCTGGTGATCCATGGTCTGCAGGACCCGATCCCGCTAGCCTCCTCCGAGGCCTGCGCGCGCGCCCTGGGGGCCGAACTGGTAACGTTGGACGCGTGCGGCCACGTGCCGTATGTGGAACAACCCGCGGCTCTGTTTGCGGCTATCGATAGATTTCTTGAATGATCGCGGCCCTCCCCCGATTGCTACCGGCGCCCGACCCATGTCCCTGACCGACAGCGTCATTCAGCCGTACATCGCCACCATCGAACCCGACGGGCACAAGCTGCACGTGTCCTGTCGCATCGCGTTCGATGGCATCGAGTACGTCGGTCGCCTCTGGTTCGCCGACGACGGATGGGAGGACTCGGGCATCCCCGACCGCGCCGCGCTCCCCGGCCGCTCGCACGACGAGGTCATCACGCTCGCCAAGCGCCTGAGTCACACCGAACTCACGCTGCGCTACCGCCGCGCGCTCGCCGAGAAGCGACGCTTCATGCAGCTGCGCAAGGCCACCGACGAGATCCTCACCAAGATCCGGTACCTGAATCAGGTGGCCATCTCCATGCGCGCCGGTCTCCTCGACGAGGAGGGCGCCAATCAGGAAATCGAGCTCACGCAGAAGCAGCTCCACGAGTGCGTGGACCGGCTGAAGCAGCACGCCGGTGTCGAGTCCTAAGCCCCGAACCCGTCGCGCCGCACTGAAGGGTCCCGCCCTCCGCCGGCACGCCGCGCAAATTCTCGACCGGCTGCTGGCCGCGTATCCCGACGCGCACTGCGCGCTCGACTTCCGCAACGCCTACCAGTTGCTCGTGGCCACCATCCTCAGCGCGCAGTGCACCGACAAGCGCGTCAACATGGTCACGCCGGCACTGTTCAAGAAATATCCCACGCCGCGCGCCCTGGCCAAGGCGCGGCAGGACGACGTCGAGGCGCTCATCAGGAGCACCGGCTTCTTCCGGAACAAGGCCAAGAGCCTCATCGGCATGGCGGTGGCCGTCACCGAGCAGCACGGCGGATCGGTGCCCGACTCGATGGACGCGCTCACCCACCTGCCCGGCGTGGGACGCAAGACGGCCAACGTCGTTCTGGGAAACGCGTTCTCCAGGAACGAAGGCATCGTGGTGGACACGCATGTCACCAGGCTCAGCCACCGGCTGGGGCTCACGGGGGCCAAGACGCCGGAACGGATCGAGCAGAGCCTGCTCCCGCTGTTCCCTCGCGAGCGGTGGACCATCCTCTCCCACCTCCTCATCGAGCATGGCCGTCGCGTGTGCGATGCGCGCAAGCCCCGCTGCGCCGAGTGCGTGCTCGCCGACCTCTGTCCGAGCGCCGCGCCGTGAACCGCCGCAAAAAAGGGCGCGCCGCCCCTGTCGAGTCCGGCCGAAACGCCTAGGTTTCCTGTCGCGACTCCCCCTTTCCCTCTGCCTCTCCTCCCGTGAGCAAGACTGCAACGTTCGAAACCAACGTCGGCACCATCGTCGCCGAGCTGTTCGAGAAGGACGCGCCCAAGACCGTGGAGAACTTCGAGAAGCTGGCCAACGCGGGGTTCTACGACGGCGTGAAGTTCCACCGCGTGATCCCCGACTTCGTGGTCCAGGGCGGCGACCCGTTGTCGCGCGATCTTCCCGACGGCGATCCGCGCATCGGAACCGGTGGACCGGGGTACAAGATCAAGTGCGAGACCGCCGGCAACCCCAACAAGCACGTCGTGGGCGCTCTCTCGATGGCCCACGCCGGCAAGGATACCGGCGGCAGCCAGTTCTTCATGGTGCTCAGCGAATCCAACACGCGCCACCTGAACGGCGTCCACACCGTCTTCGGCCGCATCACCAAGGGCCTGGACGCGATGCAGAAGATCCGCAAGAATGACGTGATGAACACGGTCCGCGTCGCGTAGCGCCGCCCCGCCCGCCTAGGAGCATTCATGACCGACTCGCACAACGCACCCCAGTCGCACACGGGCGACATGAAGGCCGGCTTCATGGGCCTCATCATCGGCGCCGTCTGCATCTTCGCCATCCTCTACGGCATCGTGCGGCTCACCAACCGCCACTTTGCCAACGAGAAGCCGGCCGCGGCAGCCACCCAGTAGGCCGCCTCTGCGGGGCCGCTCCGGCGTTGGGGAGCCCCGCATCGGCTGCATCCGCCGGGCCGGCATCCGGCGGATTCCGGCCCGGCGCGCGTAGCACCCGGGCTGCGGGTTTTGCATTCGGCTATCCCTTCGGGGTCCCAACCGTCAATATTACGGGAGGTTACCAACCCCGAATTGACCAGCCGACATGTCCGATCTTCCCACCCGTGAATCCGCGCTCGCCCTGATGCATGAGTACACGGCGAGCGAATCGCTTCGTAAACACATGCTTGCCGTCGAGGCCGCGATGCGCGCCTACGCCGGAAGGTTGGGCGAGGACCCCGAGCGCTGGGGGTTGGCGGGCCTGATCCACGACTTCGATTACGAGCGATTTCCCAACGCCGCGCACTCGGCCACCGAGGAGCATCCCGCGCAGGGCGTCCGCATCCTGCGCGAGCGCGGCTGGCCCGACGACATCCTGCAGGCCATCCTCGGACACGCCACCTACTGCAACGTGCCGCGCGCGACGCCCATGGCCAGGGCGCTGTTCGCCGTGGATGAACTCACCGGCCTCGTCACCGCGACCGCTCTCGTCAAGCCCACGAAGAGCGTGTTCGACGTGGATGCTCGATCCGTGCGAAAGAAGATGAAAGACAAGGCGTTCGCGCGCGGCGTCAGCCGCGACGACGTGGTGCTGGGCGCGCAGGAGATGGGCGTGGAGCTCGACGATCACATCCAGTTCGTGATCGACGCCATGCGCGGCGCGGCCGTCGACCTGGGGCTTGCCGGGGCTCCGGCCGCGCCCTGACCGATGTTCAACGCCCGTCCGGCGGTTTGCGTAGTTCCAGATGAATACAGCCAGGACGCTGATGACGGCTGCTGCGGTCGCTCCATCGATTTCTCAGGCGCGCATACAGGTGGCTGACGCTCAGCGGCCGGAACGGGAGTTCGTTCTCGCGGCTCAGCGCGGCGACCATGATGCGTTTGCGGCACTGGTGCACCTGCATCAGCGCCGGGCCTACGCGGTGACCCGAGCGATCGTGGCCACGCACGAGGACGCGGAAGACGCGGTGCAGGAAGGGTTCCTCCACGCCTACCGGGCGCTGGATCGCTTTCTGCCCGATCAGCCCTTCGGGGCATGGTTGTACCGCATCATGGCCAATTCGGCGCTCGATCTGGTGCGGCGTCGGAAGGTGCGCGATGCGGATGAATTGACGGAAGCAGTGGCCCTCCCATTCCGGGATCCGGGCGAAGCGGACGAGTTGCGGACGCGGCTGGGCGAGGCGCTCACGCACCTCACGGAACGGCAGCGGTCGGTGATCGTGTTGCACGATGTCGAAGGGTTCACGCACGGCGAGATCGGAGGCATGCTCGGGATTCCCGAAGGCACCGCCCGGTCCGACCTGCACCACGCCCGCGCTACGTTGCGCGGAATTCTGAGAGACGTACGGAGCGATCTATGAGCGATCTGCGACTGGTACACGGTCACGACGAGGACGACGTGACGCGCGGGCTCCGTGCGATCTACGCCGCACCGGGCGACGAGGCGTACTGGAGTGAACTCGAAGCGCGGATCATGCATCGCGTGGTCGGCATGGAGCTCGGGTGGTGGACCGAACTCGATCACTGGACGCGTCCCGCCCTGCTCGCCGCCGCCGCGCTGCTGCTCGCCTGCAGCGCCGCGCTCTTCCGCGCCCACGAATCCGAACAGACCACGGCGTACGAAGCGCTGCTGGCGCCGCTTCCCGGCCCCATCGAGACCGCCGTCCGTCCCATGTTGCAGGACACGCGCGACGGCACGGTGCGCTACATCCTCTCGCGGCAGTAATCGGAGACGATCATGGAGCGGCCCAAGCAGCAGGCGTTCCTCTTCCTCCTCGGCGCGGTGCTCGTGGGCGGCGTGCTGGGATTCTCCGCCGACCGCGTGATGCAGCGCCATCCGCATAGCTGGGCGGAACGGACCACCATGTACGACGACATCGGCCTCACGCCCGCGCAGCGCGCGCTGGCCGACTCCACGTTCGATGCGGCCAACTGCGCGATCTCGGTGGCGCAGCGTCCCCTGCGGCCCACCATCGATTCCATTCGCCTCGACGCGCGCCACAAGTTCCGGGCGCTCCTCACCTCGGATCAGGTCGCCAAGCTCGACGCCCGGATCCGGGACGATTCCACGCGCCGCGCGCGTGCCGATTCCACGCGCCGCGCCCGCGGCAGACCATCCAATTCGAGACAGGACTCCTGCAGACGATGAAGAAGTTCTTGCTGTTGGCGGCGTTGCCCGCCGCGCTGGCGGCGCAGCAGCCCGCTGCCGATTCGCTCCATCCGGTCACGCTCAAGGAAGCCATCGCGCTCGCGCAGCAGAACGCGCCCGCCGCCGTCGCCGCCGAAGGGCAGATCACCGCCGCGAATTCCGGGGTCACCTCCGCGTATGCCGCGTTCATCCCCAGCCTGTCCTGGTCCATGGGCCAGAGCCAGCAGAGCGGCGACCGGTTCGGCCAATCGGGCACCATCGTGCCCTATGCCGCCGCGCCCTGGTCCTACTCCGACGGCCTCCGGTTCGGCCTCACCGTGTTCGACGGCGGCCAGCGATTCGCCAACCTGCGAACCGCCCGGGCCTCGGTCACCAGCGCCGAGGTCAACGAGGTGGCGCAGAAGTTCGCCATCGCGCTGAACGTCAAGACGCAGTACTACAGCATCCTCGCCGCCAAGGAATCCGAAGCGGCCGCGGAAGCCCAACTCCAGCAGGCCGTCGAGCAGCTCAAGGTGTCGGTGGCCAAGGTCGCCGCCGGCGCCGCCACCCGCTCCGACTCGCTCCGCTCGGCGATCCAGGTCGCCAACGGCCGGCTGGCCCTGCTCACCGCGCAGAACAACGAGCGCGTGGCGGCCGCTTCGCTCACCCGGCTCGTGGCCACCAAGTACCTGGTGACCGCCACGGCCTCCGACACGCTCGACCAGAGCATCGCGCCCATCGACAGCGCCCTCATCGCCAACCTGGCCGACCAGGGGCCCATCGTACGGGCCGCCGAGGCGAACGTGGCCACCGCCAGAGCCAGCGTGAGCGCCAGCAAGGCCTCGTACCTGCCCAGCATCACGCTCTCCTACAACCGCGGCGGCAGCGGGTTCGACAAGTACTACGGCATCGGCTCCGGCTCCATGGCGTACGCCAAGACCCTGTCGATCTCGCTCAACTACAGCCTGTTCGACAACTGGACGCGGGAAAACAACTCGGTGCAGGCCGGCGTCTCGATGGCCAACGCCGAGGCCAATCTCCGCGACGCGCAGCTGGCCGCGCAGCAGAGCGTCGTCCAGTACGTGGCCAATCTGCAGACCCTGGAGCAGGAGATCGTCATCCAGCAGCAGACGATCGCCGCCGCCCAGGAAGACCTCCGCGTCCAGGACCAGCGCTATGCCGTGGGCGCGTCCACCCTGCTGGATGTGCTCACGTCGCAGACCGCGCTCAACCAGGCCCGGCTGCAGCTCATCCAGTACCGGCTGAACTACCGCACCACCAAGGCCCAGATCGAGCAGCTCATCGGCCGCGATCTGCAGTAACCATCCCGCCGTCCCAATACGCTGGCCCGGACGCCCACGCGTCCGGGCCAGCGTTTTCTTAATGCCCTCCGTACTAGAGGTGGCTGGTATCGCATTCTGACTCGAGGAACAGGTTCGTGAAACGACTCCCCCCCCTGATTGTCGTTGTGCTGTTGGCCGCCTGTGGCGCGGGAAAGAACAAGCCGCTCGCGGTGCAAACGGAAACCGTCGCGCGCCGCGATGTCACCGTGTCGGCCGACGCCAACGGCGCCATCGAGCCGATCGTGATCGTCGAGGTGCGTTCCAAGGCCTCCGGCATGGTCATGAACATGCCCGTCGAGACCGGCACCTTCGTCAAACCGGGCGATCTCCTCGTCCAGGTCGATACGCAGACCGTCCAGAAGCAGTTCGAGCAGGCCGCGGCAGACCTCAACTCCGCCAAGGCGCAGTACGAGGTCGCCACCGCGCAGAAGAAGCGCAGCGACGACATGCTCGGCGCCAAGGTCATCACGCCGCAGGAGAACGAGCAGGCCCGCCTCACGTACGAGAGCGCCCAGGCCACCGTCGTGCGGCAGCAGGCCAACCTCGACATCGCCCAGCAGGCGCTGCTCGACGCGACCGTGAAGGCCGTCAGCTCCGGCACGATCATCGAGAAGGACGTGCAGGTGGGACAGATCATCCAGTCGTCCACCAACTCGGTGGGCGGGGGCACCACGCTGCTCAAGATGGCCGACCTCACGCACGTGCGCATGCGCTCGTACTTCAACGAAACCGACATCGGCAACATCCGCGCCGGCGAGCCGGCCACGGTGACCGTGGACGCGTTCCCCGACCGCCGCTTCGAAGGCAAGGTCGAGAAGATCGAGCCGCAGGCGGTGGTCCAGCAGGGCGTGACGATGTTCCCGGTGCTCGTGAACCTCGAGAACTTCGACGGCGCGCTCCGGCCCGGCATGAACGGCGAGGTCTCGGCCATCGTCGATCAGCGCACCAACGTCATCGCCGTGTCCAACGACGCGCTCAAGACCACGCGTGAGGGCGCCACCGTCGCCCCGATGCTCGGCCTCAACTCCGACACCGTCCAGGCCCAGATCCGCGCCCAGATGAGCGGCGGCTTCGGCGGCGGGGGACGGCGCGGTGGCGGCCGCAACGGCCGCGGCGGGAACGGGAGCGCCAGCGCTCCGGCCAGCGGGGCCACAACCACCGTCGCTCGCGGCGACGTGGAACTCGATCCGCAACAGCAGGACCCGCAGGCCGGTCGCCGCGGCGGATTCCAGCAGGTCCAGGTCACGGACAAGGACTGCGCGACGATCACCGCCGCGTACAAGAAATTCCCGAAGCAGAAGAAGCAACTCGACGACCTGATGGCCAAGATGCGCGAACCGGACGCCGACCGTCAGGCGATCATGGCCCAGGCGCAGCCGCTGTACACCGCGATGGGGATCGACCGCGCCAAGGTCGGCGCCTGCCGCCGCCGCGAGATGCAGGCGGCCGGTGGCATGGGCAGCCAGGGCGGACCGGGCGGCGGACGCAGCGCCGCCGGAGCGCCGGCCGGCGCCGCGCTCAACGTGGGGGCACCCGAGCAGGTGATGCGCGTGCGCCCACGCGCCGGCCTCGTGTTCGTGGCCGACAGCGCGGGCTACAAGCCGCGCGTCGTCATGCTCGGCCAGAGCAACTTCGACTACACCGAGGTGCTCAGCGGGCTCAAGGAAGGCGAGAAGGTCGTGCTGCTCAACGTGCTCGCCCTGCAGGCGCAGCGGCAACAGATGCAGGATCGCTTCCGCCAGAACCAGTCATCGCCCCTCGGCGGCGCCACTGGCGGCCGCGGCCGCGGATTCTAGGCGAGGCCATATGCTCATCGGCGAAATCATCAGCGTCGCGATCGGCGCCCTGCGGGCCAACAAGCTCCGCTCGCTGCTCACGATGCTCGGCATCGTGATCGGCGTGGCCGCCGTGATCGCGATGGTGGCACTCGGCAGCGGCGCGCAGCAGGCCGTGAAGGATCGCATCGCATCGCTCGGCACCACGCTGCTCAGCGTGAGCCCGGGCCAGGCCCGCGGCTTCGGCGCCGCCATCGGGGGGCAACGCAAACGCATGACCATCGAGGACGCCAAGTCGCTGGACGATCCGGAGCGCCTCCCCGACGTCATCGCCGTGGAGCCGGAAATGCAGAAGAGCTCCCAGGTCACGTGGACCAACCAGAACACCAATACGTCGATCATCGGCACCACGGCCAACTATCTGACCGTGCGCAATTACAAGCTTTCCGGCGGCCGCATGTTCACCGAGGCCGAAGACCAGGGGCAGCGGCGCGTGGCCGTGGTGGGCCCCACGGTGACCCAGAACTTCGGGCTGAGCACCCCCGACGCGATCGTGGGTGAGGAGATTCGGATCGGCGGCGTGCTGTTCACCGTCATCGGCACCACCGAACCCAAAGGACAGGGCAGCACGTTCGGCGATCCGGACGACCAGATCCTGATCCCGATCACCACCGGCCGGTACCGCGTGTTCGGCTCCAACTGGGTGCGCTCGATCAACGTGCTCGCGTCGAGCGAGGACAACATTCCGCTGGCGATGGCCGAGATCCAGAAGGCGCTGCGCCGGCAGCACAAGCTGCGCACCACCGATCTCGACGACTTCCAGATCCGCAGCCAGACCGACTTCCTCACGACCACCGCAGAGACCACGCAGGTGTTCACGTATCTGCTGTCGGGCATCGCGGCGGTGAGTCTGCTCGTTGGCGGGATCGGGATCATGAACATCATGCTCGTGTCCGTGACGGAACGCACGCGAGAGATCGGTATTCGCAAGGCGCTGGGGGCCACGCGGTGGAACATCCTGCTCCAGTTCCTCATCGAGGCCGTGGTGCTGTGCTGCCTGGGCGGCATCGTCGGCATCGCGCTCGGGGCCGGCGGGGCAACGCTCATGAGCAAGACCGCGGGCTGGAACACGCAGGTATCGATGACCGCCGTAGGCATCGCGTTCGCGTTCTCGGCGGCGGTGGGCGTGATCTTCGGCGTCTGGCCAGCCCGTCGCGCGTCGGTGATGGACCCGATCATGGCGCTCAGATACGAGTAGACCGCTCAATGGCCCAACAGAAAGCCCCCGGCGTTGTCGGGGGCTTTTTGTTGGGCGGCAGGCGACCGACGACGCCAGTTGACACGCCATAATTCACGATATATCGTCAATGTGTCGAAGATACATCTCTGCTATGTCGCATGGAGGACACAAACATGCATGATGAGCACTGTGGGCACCGCCGAGGGCGGTGGGATTGGGATGCGTTCGCCGGAGGCTTCTGGGGCCAGGGTGGCGGACCCAAGGGGCGGCATTTTCGTGGTCGAGCTGGCCGGATGTTCGAGCAGGGTGACCTGAAATACGTCATTCTCCAACTGATCGCCGAAAAGCCGCGCCATGGTTACGACATCATCAAGGCACTAGAGGAGCGGTCCAACGGGACTTACTCGCCGAGCCCGGGCACCGTCTACCCCACGCTCACCATGCTCGAGGAGATGGGCTACGTGAACGCCACAGCCGAAGAGGGCGGCAAGCGCGTCTATCAGATCACCCCTGAAGGCACGCAATACCTCGCGGCCAACATCGGCACCGTCGAGTCCATCTTCGAGCGCATCACCCAGGCAGTGGAGCCGTTCTTCAGCCCCACGATGGCGGATGTCCGCACCGCCATGCGCCACGTGGCGAGAAGCAGCCTGGGCACGGCCGTCAAGCACGCCGACAGCAAGGAGATCCTCGGCAAGATCGCCGAGGTGCTCGATCGCGCGGCGCGCGAGATTGATGCCATCACCGGCTGATTGGCTGGACGCATTCCCGGTGGGCACTAGATTCCGCTTCGGGCCGCGAACCCTTCGCGGCCCGTTGTCGTTTGGTGAGGTCCGGTCGGCGCTCCGCCAGGCCTGACCGGCCCGGGGTATCCACCCTCTGTCCATGCCCGCTGACCCATCGCGTCCGGAATCGATGACCGCGCCCGCAGCGGCCACCGAGACCAGCGGATTCCACAGCGCCGTTCCCGCCGCGCGATCGCACGTCGAGCTCCGTCCCGCCGGCAGGCGCCTGGCCTTCCTCTCCCTGGCGGCGCTGGGCGTGGTGTACGGCGACATCGGCACCAGCCCGCTGTACGCGCTCCGCGAGTGCTTCCGGTCGGAGTACGGCATCGCCGTGACGCGCCCCAACGTGCTGGGCGTGCTGTCGCTCATCGTCTGGGCGCTCATCCTGATCGTCAGCATCAAGTACATCGTCTTCATCATGCGCGCCGACAACCGCGGCGAGGGCGGCATTCTGGCCCTGTTGGCGCTGCTGCTGCACGACGGCCGAGACACAAGCCCGCGGCGGCGGCGCTACGCGCTGGTGGTGCTGGGGTTGTTCGGCGCCGCCCTGCTGTACGGCGACGGCATGATCACGCCGGCCATCTCGGTGCTCAGCGCCGTCGAGGGCATCCAGGTGGCCGCGCCGCACCTGTCCACGTTCGTCGTCGTCGCCTCCACGGTCCTCATCCTGCTCCTGCTGTTCTCCTTCCAGAGCCGCGGCACGTCGCGCGTGGGCGGATTCTTCGGGCCGATCATGGCGGTGTGGTTCGCGATGATCGCGGTGCTCGGCGGAGCGGAGATCCTGCGCGAGCCGCGCACGCTCGAGGCGCTCGATCCCCAGTGGGCCGTGCGCTTCTTCGTCGCCCACGGCGGGGCCGGATTCCTCGTGCTCGGCGCCGTCGTGCTCGTGGTCACCGGCGCCGAAGCGCTGTACGCCGACATGGGGCACTTCGGCCCCCGCCCCATCCGGCTGGCCTGGTTCGCGGTGGTGTTCCCGGCGCTGCTGCTCAACTACTTCGGCCAGGGCGCCCTGCTGCTGCGCGATCCGTCGGCCGTCACCAACCCGTTCTACCTGCTGGCGCCGCGCGTGTTGCTCTACCCGGTGGTCGTCGTGGCCACGCTGGCCACGATCGTCGCCTCGCAGGCCCTGATCTCGGGCGCGTTCTCGCTCATGCAGCAGAGCGTGCAGCTCGGCTACTCCCCCCGCGTGACGATCGTGCACACGTCCGAACGCGAGGCCGGCCAGATCTACATCCCCGAGGTCAACCAGCTGCTCCGCATCGGCACGATCGTGCTCGTGTTGATGTTCCAGTCGTCGGCGGCGCTCAGCGCGGCGTACGGCATCGCCGTCACCGGCACGATGGTCATCACCTCGCTGCTGTTCTTCGTGGTGGCCCGCGAGAAGTGGGGGTGGCCGCTCTGGCGCGTGGCTGCGCTCACCGGGGTCTTTCTCGTCATCGACCTGTCGCTCCTCGGCGCCAACCTCGTGAAGCTCGAGTACGGCGGCTGGGTGCCGATCGCCATCGGCACCGTCATCTTCACGCTCATGAGCACCTGGAAGCGCGGCCGGATGATGCTCAACCACGTCCTGCACGCGGGCGCGCTGCCGCTGGACCTGTTCCTCGGCGACGTGGCGCGCCGCAAGCCCACCCGCGTCCCCGGCACGGCGGTGTTCATGACCTCGTCGCCGCACGGCGTGCCGGTGGTGCTGTTGCACCACCTGAAGCACAACAAGGTGCTGCACGACCAGGTGATCCTGATGTCCATCCTCACCCTCGAAGTCCCCTCGGTGCCGTCCGCCGAGCGGGTCACGATCGAGAAGTTCGAGGAGGGGTTCTGGCGCGTCACGGCGCGCTACGGCTTCATGGAGACGCCCGACGTGCCCGACGTGCTCAATCGCGCGCGGGCACTGGGCCTGCGGGCCAAACCGCTCGACACCACGTTCTACCTGGGCCGCGAGCGGGTGATGGTGCTCGGCAAGCACGACGCGCCCAGGGCCGCGCGCGCCGGCGCCGTGACCACGCCGGGCACCGGAGACGGAGCGCCGCTCAACATGGCGCGCTGGCGCAAGAAGCTGTTTGTGGTGATGTCGCGCAACGCGCGCTCGGCAACGGAGTTCTTCAACATCCCGCCCAACCGGGTGGTGGAGCTGGGCGCCCAGGTGGAGTTCTAGGGTCCTCCCCCTTCCCAATCGCCGGTCCCGCCCGCAAATCAGTGGGCGCAGCATCCCCACCCCGTCCCCCCCCACACCGGCGCACCTCGCCTCCGGGAGACCGTCCCATGCCCGCCCCCGTTCCCCCCTGTCCCACACACCTCGGCCGTGGGCCGTGGTCGCGGTGGTTCTGCACCGCGGCGGCGTTCGCCCTGCTCGCCGCCGTCGCGCCCCCGGCATCGGCCCAGCACGCACATGCCAACCAGGCCAACTGGGCCCTGGCCGACAAGTTCACCCCCGAAGCGCTCCGCCCCGTGCTCTACAGCTCGGCGGTCGATCCGCACTGGATCGGCAAGAGCGATTCGATGTGGTACAACTGGAAGGACCATACCGGCTCCACCTTCTTCCTCGTGGTGCCGGCGCTCAAGGTCAAGCGGCCGCTGTTCGACCACACCAAGCTCGCGGCCGCGCTCACCGCGGCGTCGGGGCACGCATACGATGGGTACAATCTCCCGTTCGCCACGATCACGCTGAGCAAGGACCACAAGAGCTTCGAGTTCAACGCCGACAGCTCGCGCTGGGAGTGGACGCTGGCCACCGAGGCCATCCGGCGCGTCGGCCCGGCCACGCGGGAGACCGAGGGACGCGGCGGGCGCGGCGGCGGCGGATTCTTCGGGCGCGGCGGCGGCGATTTCCACAACTACTCGCCCGACAGCACGCACTTCGCGTTCGCCCGCGACAACAACCTGTTCGTCGTCGACACGATCACCAAGGACACCGTGCAGGTGTCCACCGACGGCGAGATCAAGCGGACGTTCGGCTATCTCGACACGGCCGCGGTGCTGTTGGCCCGCGAGGGCACCGCGGAGGGCGGCCGCGGCGCGCCGCCGCTCGACGCGCGCGTACGGGCCAACGTGGTCTGGTCGCGCGATTCCAAGGCGTTCGCGGTCATGCGCCAGGACGAACGCAAGGTGAAGGACCTCTACCTGGTGAACTACCTGGCCAATCCGCGTCCCACGCTCATGGAGTACCCGTACGCGATGCCCGGCGAGGAGAACGTGGCGCAGGTGGAACTCTACACGTACACCCTCGGCGACAAGTCGGTGACGCCGCTGGACGTGAGCAAGTACAAGGACCAGCGGATCATGAACCTCGTCTGGCCGGACGCGGGCCACGACGTCCTGAGTCTCGTGCGGCGCGACCGCACGCAGCGCGAACTCGAGATGATCGACGTCGACCTCAAAACGCACGCTATCAAGACGCTCCTCACGGAGAAGAGCGACTGGGGCGGGCTGCAGACGCAGGAGCCGCACTACGTGAAGGCGGGCGGCGACTTCATCTGGTGGTCCGACTCCACCGGCTGGGGCGAGTACTACCTGTACTCGCACGACGGCAAGCTCAAGAACGCCCTCACCGCGGGACCCTGGCGCGCCCAGGACCTGGTGAAGGTGGACTCGGTGCGCGGCGTGGCCTGGATCGACGGCGTGGGACGCGAGCCGGATGAGGATCTGTACTACCACCATCTCTATCGCGTCAATCTGGACGGCACCGGACTCGCGCTCGTGGACGCCGGCGACGCCACGCACACGGCGGATCTCTCGCCCAACTTCAAGTACGACGTGGACAACTACTCGCGCATCGACATGGCGCCGCGCGCCGTGATCCGCGACGAGACCGGCAAGGTGGTGATGGATCTCGAGACGATGGACATCTCGGGGCTCAAGACGTTGGGCTGGAAGCCGCCCGAACCGTTCCACGTGAAGGCCGCCGACGGCGTGACCGACATCTGGGGCGAGATGTGGAAGCCGTTCGACTTCGACTCCACCAGATCGTACCCGATCATCACCTACACGTATCCGGGGCCGCAGACCGAATCGGTGGTGTTCAACTTCTCGCCCGCCGCGCAGCAGCAGCGGCTGGCGCAGTTGGGCTTCGTGGTCGTCACGTTCGGCAACCGCGGCGGCAGCCCCGAGCGGTCGCGCGCCTACGATACGTTCGGCTATCTCAACCTGCGCGACTACGGGCTGGCCGACAAGAAATACGTGATCCAGGAGCTGGGCGCCGAGCACAAGTACATCGACCTCGACCGGGTGGGGATCTACGGCCACTCGGGCGGGGGGTTCCAGACCGCCGCGGCGATGCTCCTCCCGCCGTACAACGAGTTCTTCAAGGTGGGCGTGAGCGAGTCGGGCAACCACGACAACAACGTCTACAATCAGAACTGGAGCGAGCAGTACCACGGGCTGAAGATCGAATCGCCCAATGCCACCGGCGCCGGACGTGGCGGCCGCGGCGGGCGCGGGCGCATGGGGGGAAGCACCCCGCAGGCCGCCAGCGATCCGGCGGACACGACCGCCAAGTACGAGATCCACGTGCCGACCACGGTCGAGCTGGCGCCGAATCTCAAGGGCGCGCTGCTGCTCGAGACGGGTCTCATGGACAACAACGTGCACCCGGCCAACACCATGCGGTTGGTGAACGCGCTCATCAAGGCCCACAAGCGCTTCTCGGTGATGGTCTATCCTCCGAAGCCACACGGCTACGGCGACATGGCCCCGTACGCGCAGGAGATGATGATGGAGTTCTTCGCCACGCACTTCCTGGGCGACAACTACGGGGGCAGCGCGTCGATGAACGCGCACTGATCGCGTTGGTGGCATACGAGAAACCGGTGGTCGCACGGCGGTGCGGCCACCGGTTTTTTGTCGGCGGCGGCCGGAGCATCGGCGGCCGTTCGAGATCGTCGCGCCAGGTGAGCCGCTCAGAATCGGGGAACGGATGCGACGAACGGACCGGAAACGGCCGGAGGAATGCGTGGGGCCTGCCCGATCGTCGCTGCCGCGTTCCCCCGAGCCTGTTCCGGCAGCTTTCGCTCAGTTCGATGACTCCGAATCCTGATTCTGAGCGGCCGGCTCGGCGCGACGCGCCTTCCCCCGCGACAGGTGCTCGGCATTCAGCGAGACGAGCCGATGGAACTTTGGCTCCGGCCCGAAGTGCAGCAGCAAGCCAACCTCCAATTCGGTCGCGCGAAGATAGTTGTGCAATTGCCGCGGCGCGGCCTTGCTGAGATCGTGCGTGGACTTGATCTCGACCACCACGCGTCCATCCACCACGAAGTCGAGCCGCTGCGAGGTCAGCGCTTCGCCCTTGTAGCTGATGGAGACGCCCAGTTCCCGCGTGACCGCATGTCCGCGGGCCAGCAGCTCGCGCTCGAGCGCCAGCATATACACGTGTTCGAGAAAGCCGTAGCCGAGTATGTGATAGACCTCGAAGAACGCCCCGATGATCGAATGCGTGAGCGCTTCTTCGATGAGCCCGCCGGGACGTGTGGCCATACCGCAGGATCGGTTCGGCACCAGATATCTGCGTCATCATTCTATCGAAACGCGCATCTCGATCGCGCGGGTCTCTCAGAATCGAGGAACGGATGCGACGAATGGGTCGGAAGCGACCGGAGGAATGCGTGGGGGCTGCGCCCGTGAAGCATCGAGTCCGGACCGTGAGATCGGGCCGGCCTCTCCGCCCCGATCTCCGCTGCCGCGTTCCCCAGAGCCTTCTCCGGCAGGTTTCGCTCAGTCCGATGAATCCGAAT